>CAVIBA010000058.1:0-10818 GCA_963640785.1 Bulleidia sp. | reverse complement strand
GTGCTGCGAGCACCTTAACCGCGCACTTATAATCGAGCGCGAGTGCGCAGAAAAGTACGGCTATGAAATCGTCAGCGTCGTGCCGTGGCAGCACGCGGGCGGTTCGTTCGCAACGACGGCTTATGCCAGCTTCAGCGACCCCGTCGCCGTCGAGCATATCCGCGCGCACGCCGGGCTTGACATCGGCGACACGCTCATCGGTATGCATCTGCGGGACGTCGCAGTACCTGTGCGGCTGGCGGTCAAGCAGATCGGCGAGGCCAGTCTCGTCGCCGCGCGTACCCGCCCGAAATACATCGGCGGCGAGCGCGCAAGATATACCGTTTGAATCAGGGCATCGCCGCGCAATACAAAAGTTGCGCGGTGAAACCTCAATACACCGTCGCGCGAAAAGAAAAGTGACGGATAACAATCTAAAATTTATTCAGGAGTGACATAATGGCCGAATTTCAATTGGTGGCGACCTGTCTTTTCGGACTTGAAAAGCTACTTGGCGCCGAGATAGATGCGCTGGGACTGCGCCGCACAAATACTATGGACGGACGCGTCAGTTTCGTCGGCAACGAGCTCGACATCGCCCGTGCAAACATAAATCTGCGCACGGCGGAGCGCGTTTACATCTGCCTCGGCAGCCTCGCCGCGCCGACCTTTGACAGCCTCTTTGAGGGTACCCGCGCGCTGACGTGGGAGAATTTCATCGGCAAAACCGACTGCTTTCCCGTAAAGGGGCACGCCATAAAGAGCGCGCTGTTTTCCGTGCCGGACTGCCAGAAGATAGTCAAGAAGGCTATCGTCAACCGGCTGTCGGAAAAGTACGGCGTCAGCTGGTTTGAGGAGACGGGCAAAAAGTATCAGGTTGAGTTCTTCATCTTCAAGAACACCGCCGCGCTTATGATCGATACCTCGGGCATCGCGCTGCACAAGCGCGGCTACCGCCCGGCGGCCGGTGTTGCGCCGCTGCGCGAGACGCTTGCGGCGGCACTGGCGCTCACCTCGCGCCCGCGCCCCGACGTGCTTTTCTGGGATCCCTTCTGCGGCTCGGGCACCATCGCCATCGAGGCCGCTATGATAATGACCGGACGCGCGCCGGGTCTCGGCCGCCGCTTTGCCGCCGAGGAGTTTGACGTGCTCGGCACGCCGCCGACGCGACCAAAATCCAAAAGCCGGACAGACGGGGCAGCATAGTCTGCAACCCGCCCTACGGCGAGCGTATGCTGGAGATAAGTCAGGCCGAGCAGCTTTACCGCGAGCTCGGACGCAATCTCCGCGGCTTCGGCAGCTGGCAGATATATATTCTGTCGGCGTCGGAGAATTTCGAGAGGCTGTACGGACGCCGCGCCGATAAGGTGCGCAAGCTGTACAACGGCATGATTCCCTGCAACCTCTACCAGTTTTTCAAACCGCGTGACTGAGGTAAAAAATGTCTGAAAATATAATTATCAAGGGCGCGAGAGTTCACAACCTGAAAAACATCGACGTTACCATCCCGCGCGACAAGCTGGTGATACTGTCGGGGCTTTCGGGCTCGGGTAAGTCTTCACTGGCATTTGACACGCTTTACGCCGAGGGGCATCGGCGCTTTGTCGAGTCGCTTTCGTCCTACGCCCGCATGTTCCTCGGGCAGATGGACAAGCCCGACGTCGACTCGATCGAGGGTCTGTCGCCCTCCATCTCGATAGACCAAAAGACGACCTCGCGCAACCCGCGCTCCACCGTCGGAACCGTCACCGAGATATATGACTATCTGCGCCTGCTCTACGCACGGGTGGGCGTGCCGCACTGCCCGGTCTGCGGCAAGGAGATACGCCGCCAGTCGACGGATCAGATAATTGACCGCATAATGGAGCTGCCCGAGGGCGAGCGCTTTGTGGTGCTGGCCCCCGTTGTGCGCGACCGCAAGGGAACCTACGAAAAAGTGTTCACCGATGCCAAAAAGAGCGGCTACGTCCGCGTGCGCGTCGACGGAAGTATGTACGAGCTGACCGAGACCATCACGCTCGACAAAAACAAAAAGCACAAAATCGAGATTGTCGTTGACAGACTTGTTATGCACGGCAATATACGCACAAGACTCGGCGACTCGGTCGAGACGGCGCTTTCGCTGGCGGACGGACACCTGATAATTGTCACCGTTCCGCGCGAGGGCGAGCCCGCCGAGATGGAATTTTCGCAGAGCTACGCCTGCGAGGAGCACAACATCTCGTTCGGCGAGCTTGAGCCGCGCATGTTTTCCTTCAACAATCCGGTCGGTGCCTGCCCGGAATGCGCCGGACTCGGCGACATGCGCGTCATATCCGTCGCTAAAATAATGCCTGACCGGTCGCTGTCGCTGAATCGCGGCGGCATCGCCGTCAACGGCTTCAAGACGCTCGAGGAAAAGAGCTGGAACGGCCCGCTGTTCACGGCGGTCGGGCAGGCGGTCGACTTTACGCTTGACATGCCGCTCGAAAACTTCTCGGACGAGGCCATGCAGGCGCTGCTTTACGGCACGGGCGACAGACTGTACCACATCAAGCGCTATTTCGGCAACGAGGAGCACATTCAGGACGTCCGCTTCGAGGGCATCATAAAAATGATGGAAAACCGACTCCAGATGGGCGGCGCGGCCGACTATTACGAGCAGTTTGTCGAGGAAGCGCCCTGTCCGCGCTGCGGCGGCCGCAGACTCAACGACACAATGCTCGCCGTGACGGTCGGCGGACTCAATATTTACGAGCTGTGCTCGCTCTCCGTGACGGCGGCGCTTGAGTTCTTCGAAGGACTCAGGCTGACTGAGAACGAAGCGCTCATCGCACGCGACATATTAAAGGAAATAAAAGCGCGCTTAGGCTTTCTGCGCAGCGTCGGACTCAACTACCTGACGCTTATGCGCAAGGCCGGGACGCTGTCCGGCGGCGAGGCGCAGCGCATAAGGCTCGCGACGCAGATAGGCTCGTCGCTGGTCGGGGTCATGTATATACTCGACGAGCCGAGCATAGGACTGCACCAGCGCGACAACGGCAAGCTGATAAACACGCTCAAGCGTCTGCGCGACCTCGGGAACACGGTTATAGTCGTCGAGCACGACGAGGAGACCATGGAGAATTCCGACTATATTATCGACATCGGCCCCGGAGCTGGTATTCACGGAGGCCGCGTCGTCGCGGCGGGCACGCCGGAGGAGATAAAGAAGGATAAAAACTCCATCACCGGCGCATATCTGTCCGGACGCAAGAAAATCAAGGTGCCCGAGCACCGCCGTCCGGGGAACGGGCAGTTTCTCGAGATTTACGGCGCGGCACAGAACAACCTCAAGAACATCGACGTCAAAATACCGCTCGGAAAGTTCGTCTGCGTGACGGGCGTGTCGGGGTCGGGCAAGTCGTCGCTGGTCAACGGGATAGTTTACCCCGTGCTCGCGGCCAAGCTCAACCACGCCTACACCAGCCCCGGAAAGTACGCGCATATGGAGGGGATTGAAAACCTCGACAAGGTCATCTGCATCGACCAGAGCCCCATCGGGCGCAACCCGCGCTCCAACCCCGCCACCTATACGGGACTTTTCACCGACATCCGCGACCTCTTCGCCCAGACGCAGGACGCCAAGGCGAGAGGGTACAGCTCGGGACGTTTTTCGTTCAACGTCAAGGGTGGGCGCTGCGAGGCGTGCGAGGGCGACGGCGTCAGGAAAATCGAGATGCACTTTCTGCCGGACGTTTACGTCACCTGCGACGTCTGCCACGGAAAGCGCTACAACCACGATACGCTCGAGGTCAAATATAAAGGAAAGAACATCTCCGAGGTGCTTGACATGACGGTGGATGAGGGAGTAGCCTTCTTCGACGGCATGCCCAAGATACGCCGCAAGCTCAAAACTCTGTACGACGTCGGACTCGGCTATATCAAGATAGGTCAGCCGGCGACGACGCTGTCGGGCGGCGAGGCGCAGCGCGTCAAGCTGGCGACCGAGCTGTCGAAGCGCGACACAGGCCGCACGCTCTACGTCCTCGACGAGCCGACGACGGGACTGCACGGCGACGACGTCAAGCGCCTGCTCGACATACTTCAGCGCCTGACCGACGCCGGAAACACGCTGCTCGTCATCGAGCACAACCTCGACGTCATCAAATGCGCGGACTATATAATCGACCTCGGCCCCGAGGGTGGCAACGGCGGCGGTACGATCGTCGCCGAGGGAACGCCGGAAGAGGTTGCTTTATGCAAATATTCATTCACTGGTGAATATTTGGTTGAAAAACTCGCAAAAAAGTGAAAAAATATTTATAAAATACGAAAAAATATTCACAAAACCCCTTGACAAACGGTTGAGACGGAGTTATAATAGGGCATCAAATTCAAACAACCAATTTTCAAAAGGAGAAAATCACAATGAAAAAAATCGTAAGTCTTATTATGGCGGTCATTATGCTGGCCGGCTGTGCAATGCTCACCTCCTGCTCCGGCGGAGACAAGCCCGTTCAGATCGGCGTTCAGGCCGGCACCACCGGCGAGCTGTTCCTTAAGGGCGATGCCGACGTCGGCTTTGCCGGATACTCCAACATCGCCGTTCAGTCCTACGACAACGCCTCCCTCGCCGTCACCGATATGAAGAACGGAAATGTCAAGTACGTTGTTATCGACGCTGCTGTCGGCAAGGGTCTCGTTTCCGCCAACTCCGACATCAAGATGATTGACTACGCGCTGACCAAAGAGGATTTCGGCATCGGCGTTGACAAGAATCAGCCCGAGCTGCTGACCAAGATCAACGAGGTTCTCGCTTCCAAGAAGACCGAGATCGTGGCCATCTACGCAAAGTACAAGGATGTCACCGATGACAATGCCGCTACATGGTCCGGCACGACCGTTCCCGCCGGCACCTACGACGCAAGCAAGGACCAGCTGGTTGTCGCTACCAACGCTGCGTTTGCTCCCTACGAGTTCACCGTCGGCAACGAGTTCGCCGGTATCGACATGGAGCTTGCAAAGCTGATTGCCGACGAGCTCGGCATGGAGTTGGTCATCTCCGATATGGCGTTCGAGTCCGTTGTTACCTCGCTCGGCAAGAACGGTGTTGACGTCGCCATCTCCGGTCTGACCATCACCCCCGCACGTGCAAAGGTCATCAACTTCACCACCCCCTACGAGGAGGGCTCCTACCAGGTCATTCTGACCATGAAGAACGACACCACCTTCGATAGCTGCAAGAGCGCTGAGGAAGTGCTCGCAAAGCTGGCCGCTCTGAAGTAATAATGAGCAAGGTCGAGTGGGAATTATTTCTCAGTAAATTCATCACCGCCAAGGGCTACCAGGTCGCGTTAGACGGCTTGGTAGCTACTTTGGAAATAGCGGTTTTCGGTCTGCTTATCGGTATTGTGATAGGCACTGTCATCGCGATGATAAAGATGATACCGAAATACCACGTCGCGCCGCGCATACTGTCGGCTGTCTGTGATGTTTACGTGGGAATTTTCAGAGGCACGCCTATGGTCGTGCAGCTGCTTATAGGATGGTTTGTGCTGCTCCCGGCGCTCGGACTTCAGCTTGACAGGCTGGCCGTGGCGATTGCGGTGTTCGGTATGAACAGCGGTGCGTATGTGTCCGAGATAATGCGAAGCGGCATACAGTCTGTTGACGCAGGTCAGCTTGAGGCCGCGCGCGCTCTGGGACTCGGCTACTGGATTTCGATGATCAAGGTCGTCATTCCGCAGGCCATCAAGAACATACTGCCGACGCTCGGCAACGAGTTTATCACGCTGATAAAGGAGACGTCGGTCGTCAGCTTTATCGCAGTGGTCGACCTTACCAAGGCGTTCCGTCAGATAGGCGATTCGAATTACAGTTACATCATCCCCTACGTCATGCTGGCGCTGATATATCTGGTGCTCGTCATGGCGATAACGGGGCTTATAAAACTTATGGAAGGGAGGCTGCGAAAGGGTGATAGACGTCATTGATCTCCACAAGAAATTCGGCAAGCTGGAGGTGCTGCGCGGCATCACGACCTCCATCAAGGACGGCGAGAAGGTAGCAGTCATCGGCCCGTCCGGAAG
Organism: Bulleidia sp.; assembly: GCA_963640785.1. Classification (GTDB taxonomy): domain Bacteria; phylum Bacillota; class Clostridia; order Oscillospirales; family CAG-272; genus UMGS1002. Next base: position 4,789 of record CAVIBA010000058.1, on the reverse strand, counting down.
CGGAAAGAGCACATTTCTGCGCTGTCTCAACTGTCTCGAGGATCCCACCTCCGGTTCCATAATTTTTGACGGTGAGGACATTGCCGACATGCGTGTCGACATCAACAAGCACCGTCAGCACATGGGCATGGTGTTCCAGCAGTTCAACCTTTTCAACAACAAGACGGTGCTCCAGAACATAATGCTGGCGTCGGTTTATATAAACACCAAAAAGGCGGGCGGACTTTTCGCCTCTGCCGCGGTCAAAAAGCAGATCAAGAAGGAGGCCGAGGACAAGGCCATGGAGCTTCTGCGCCGCATAGGACTTGAGGACAAGGCTCACGCCTATCCGTCGACACTGTCGGGCGGTCAGAAGCAGCGTATCGCGATAATTCGCGCGCTGGCGATGAACCCCAAGGTCATGCTGTTTGACGAGCCGACGAGCGCGCTCGACCCCGAGATGGTGGGCGAGGTGCTTGACCTCATGCGCAAGCTGGCGGACGACGGCATGACGATGGTTATCGTCACGCACGAGATGGGATTCGCCCGCGAGGTGTCCGACCGCGTTATATTTATGAGCGACGGCGTCATTACAGAGGAGGGCGCTCCCGCCGACCTCTTCGACCACCCGCAAAACGAACGCACCAAGAGCTTCCTGCGCGCGGTGCTTTGAGGATTCTGGGGCGCTGCCCCAGCCCCCAAGGGACGCGTCTCGGGGTTTTGCCCCGAACCTCACCAAGGGGGCTTTTTGAAAAAAGCCCCTTGGATCCCGCAAAAACTTTCGGAAAACAGGTCTTGTCAAGTGTGAAGTGCTCGGCAAGGCCTGTTTTTGTTTAAGACGTTTTTGCACTGAAGTTGGTGAGCTTCGACTAAGCCCGAGGCTCCCTCCGAGAGGGAGGCGGACTTTACAGCGGAGCTCGCCTTCACCAATAAAGTTATCAAGTTTCGCCCGCCCTTGGGGAGGCGGCGCGGGTCCAGCGCCGCGTAGCGCTGGCCGCCGTCCGCAGACGGCGGAACTCCCCCCACACAGACGAATTCCCTTGACATCCGCCGCGAAACGTGGTATTATTATGGCGATAAATAACCAAGGAGATTGAGCAATGAAGAAAACGTGGAGCATAGATTCAGGCGAGGCGGTACATAACGTGGTTTACAGCCGCAATTTGTTCGGGTGCGCCAAGATAACGATTGACGAGGACACTTTCCCGCTCGGGCACGTCGGGATATTCAAGCAGAGAACCGAGCCGTTCCGGGTCGGGGACTTTCAGTGCATGTTGATAATGAAGGGAAGCCAGGTCAGAATCGAATCCAATGACTGCGAAGTGGCGTTGGTATGAGAGAAAGCTCAGTGGTCGAAAAAATCACTGAGCTTTTTGTTTTTGTGCGAACCTTTTTGATTTTTTGAGACTCTTAATGGCAGGAGGTGAGGAAATGCAGGATAACGAACTGGTAGAGAGCGTGCTCGCGGGCGATCTGGACGCCTACGGCCAGCTTGTCGGACGGTACTCGGGCGCCATGTACCGCTTCGCCGTGTCAATAACGGGCGACCACCACCGCGCCGAGGAGGCGACGGTCGACGCTTTTGCAGAGTGCTTTCTGCATCTTGCCTCACTTGACGATCCGTCCGCATTCGGCGGATGGCTTAAGACGGTGGTCAAGCGTAAGTGCTGGCGAACCCGCTCGCGCGCAAGCGAGAACGACATCTCGGACTACTCCGAGTTTCTCGCCGACGACGGGCGTGACCGTCCCGACCTCTGCTTCTCACGCAGCGAGAATATACGGCGCGTCAGAGAAGCGCTTGATAACCTGCCGCCGTCACTCGGCGAGACAGCCCGCCTTTTCTACCTCGACGACTGCAGCGTCAGGGAGATTGCGGAGCGGCTGTCGCTGCCCGAGGGAACGGTGAAGCGTCGGCTGTACGACGCAAGACAAAAACTCAGAAAGGAACTGTACGACATGGACGAAAACATCATCACTACCGACGAGCTCGAGCGGAAAATACGCCGATACGTCAGAGAGCTCGGCTATTATAAGCGCCTGAACGGCGGCGTCGACGACACCTACTTTGCCAAAATCCGCGAGATGGAGCAGCTAATCGATAAGCTGCCCGATGACGCGAGCAAAAACTACTTCAAGGCGGACGCCATGGCGTTTGTCGCCTCGAGCGTGGATGACGAGGAGCAGCGCCATAAGCTGTACGACGAGGCGCGCGAGGTCGGACGCGAGAACGGCAACCTCTCGCTTCTGACGGGCGATATGGTCGCAAAATTTCTAAAAATGATCAGCGCAAAGTCTCAGTTGAAATACCTCGACGAGACGGCAATCCCCGAGATTGAGAAGTACCGCGACGCGCCCGACTACGAAAACTCGCTCGGCGAGCTGCTTTGCTGGCGCGCGTGGGCAATGCTTAAGAACGATGACTGCGACACCATCGGCGACATGCTGTGCGACCGCTGGCAGGTAGACGACGCGCTCGGCGCTATGCGCGCGGCAGTCCGCGCCAATACGTCGGCCGAGGCGGTCGGCGCGGCGCTCGCGGGCATCGAAACGCTCACAAGATTTTCCGACTACCAAAAGCGCGGCTACCGCATCTGTCCGTCGTCGGTCAGTACGCAGCGGGTGCTTGTCGATAACGGCAGAATCACAACCGAGTACGGCAACTACTCCTTCGCCCCCTATCAGCTGGGCAAGCGCGGACGCTATGAGGACAGAATCTTCGGCATAAAGCCGCTGCGATACCTTCAGATGCTCGCAGGCTGCCTCTGGAACCCCGAGTGGAAGCCGGGGTATACCGAGCGGCGCGAGGTGCCGGGACGCGACGGCGAGGTCACGATAAAGGTCGAGGAGGGCGGTACGGTAGGTACGCCCTGCGGGACATTCCACGACTGCCTCAAGCTGACGCTCGAGGCGGAAAAGGAGGGCATGGAGCCCGGCTACTACTTCAAGGATCGTTACTCGTACATGTGGTGCGGGCGCAAGGAGTTCTGGTTCGCGCCCGGTGTGGGACTTGTGCGGCACGTCTGCACGTGGGGCGACGTTATAAGCTCCGAGGCGGTGCTGACGGCCTTTTGCCAGCCCGCGTCGGACGGACGCGAATACTACCCCATGCATCTCGGTTCGCGCTGGGAGTACGAGGAGACCCACCTCGCCTCCGAGGGCTACCGCGCCGCGAACATCATCGCGGTTCAGAGCGGCGTCGGCGGACGGTATGAGATCACGACGGCGCAGGAATTCGTCTACCTCGGCAGCGTAGAGGACTACGAAAAGCTGCCCCGTATGCTGAAATAACAAAATATACGCCCCTCCGCGCACGGCGCGGAGGGGCAGCGGACAAATTGTCTTCACAATAAGGCCCCGGTGTGCAATTAAACGTTGCACACCGGGGTCTTATTATGAAGATTTGCTGAATTTGTCCGCTTTTGTGTTGACGGGCAATGAAAAATCAGATATAATTATCGAAAACGAGGATGTGAAGGGAGGTGTCCGTGTGGCAGAGCGCAGAAGCGACCCGTGGGCGATAGCAAGACGACTGCTTGCGTCTGTATTGCTTGTGGGCGGGGTCATTCTTGTCGGTTGGCTGGTGCTGCGGCAGGTCGGGTGGCACACGCTGTCCCGCGAGCAGCTTCAGGACAAAATCGCCTCATTCGGCGCATGGGCGCCGCTTATATTTATACTTCTGTCATTTTTGCAGGTGACGTTCATCCCCATTCCGAGCACCGTCACCATACTTGCGGGAAATTACGTCTTCGGCGCGTGGCGCTCGAGCGTATACTCCTGGATCGGCATTATGGCGGGCTCGATACTCGCCTTCTGGCTCGGACGGCTGCTCGGGCGGCCGTTCGTCAACTGGGTGTTCGGCAGCCGCGAGAAGGCGAACGAAATGCTCGCCAAGCTGCACGGGCGCGAGGTCGTGCTGCTGTTTTTCATGTTTCTGCTGCCCATGTTTCCAGACGACGCGCTTTGCGCGGTCGCAGGGCTTTTGCGCGTGAGATTTCTGACGTTTGTCTTTATGCAGGTGCTCTCGCGCACCGTCGCCATTGCGGGGACGCTGTTCTTTATGTCGGGCGAGGTGATACCGCTGCACGGGTGGGGGCTGGTCGTTATAGCGCTGGTGGCGGTGCTGTCACTGGTGGCGTTCGTGCTGGCATACCGGCACGCCGAGGCCTTTAACGCCGTGCTCGACCGTATATCGGACAAGTTCGCCGGCGCGGCGCGCCGCGCCGCGCGCAAAACGCGCGACAAGGTCAGACACCGCACGGGGCGCGACGAAAAGTGAGCTGAGCGCCGAAAATATCATCCGGAGGTCAGTTATGGACGTGAAAACAATGAACATTGTAGGCAAAAACTATTCGGGAACCACGCGGCGCACAAGGCACGCTGCGTACGCCGTCGTGGTCGACGGCGGCCGGTTGCTGCTTTCCCACGAGGTCAACATCGACCGGTGGACCATGCCGGGCGGCGGCGTTGAGGGGCGCGAGACGCCCGAGGAATGCTGCGTGCGCGAGGTGGCGGAGGAAGCCGGGCTTATTGTGAGCCCGAAGCGCCGCTTCCTTATCATCAACGAGTTTTACGGGGATCGGAAATTCGAAAGCAGCTTTTTCGTGTGTGAGGTCGTGGGGCGCACCGAGAGAAGGCTGACAGAGCGTGAAATCGCGGTCGGCACGACGCCGGAATGGATAAGCATCGCCGAGGCGGTGGACATTTTTTCCCGTCATGAGGACTACGCCGCGACCGACGAGGAGCGCAGGGGAATCTATCTGCGGGAATATACCGCAATTTCGGAATTCATGGGGGAGTCGGTATGAACTAC
>CAVIBA010000057.1:0-10829 GCA_963640785.1 Bulleidia sp. | reverse complement strand
CTCTATTTTATCACAACTTTATTAACAAAAAGCGAAAGTATCCTCGGTTTCATAACCCCGTCGATGCCTTTCGCAGAAAGGCAGTTTATAAAAATGAAAAAGGCAATCATCGGCAAGAAGCTGGGAATGACTCAGATCTTCGACGAGAAGGGTAATGTCATTCCGGTAACTGTCATCGAAGCGGGTCCGTGCGTGGTCGCACAGAAGAAGACCTCCGAAAAGGAAGGCTATGACGCGCTTCAGCTCGGGTTCATGGACGTTAAGGAAAAGCACCTTAACAAGCCCGAGATTGGTCATTTCACTGCGGCCGGCGTCGCTGTGAAGAAGCACCTTAAGGAGTTCCGCCTTGCGGACTGCTCCGGATACAACGTGGGCGATACGATTTCTGTCGATACCTTCGCCGCAGGCGACAAGGTCGACGTCACTGGAATCACCAAAGGTCACGGCTATTCGGGCGTTGTGAAGCGTTGGAACTGCCATAAGCTGAGAATGACCCACGGTGTCGGCCCTGTACACCGTCAGCCCGGTTCCATGGGCGCTAACTCCAGCCCTTCCCGTATCTTCAAGAACAAGAAGATGGCTGGCCAGTACGGTAACGAACAGGTCACGATACTCAATCTTAAGGTCGTTAAGATCGACACAGAGAACAACCTCATCGCCATCAAGGGCGCCATCCCCGGCGCTAAGGACGGCATAGTGTTCATCCGTGACTCGGTCAAAGCATAACGCGGTAAGGAGGAAGAACAATGCCAAACGTAAAAGTAATGGACATGGCCGGCAAGAATGTCGGCGAGATCACACTGTCCGATGTAATCTTCGGTGCGGATGTGAATGAAGCAGTTCTCCATGCCGCAGTAAGAGCTTACCTGCTCAACCAGAGGCAGGGAACTCAGTCCACGCTCACCCGCGGTGAGGTCTCCGGCGGTGGCAAGAAGCCCTGGAGACAGAAGGGCACCGGCAGAGCCCGTCAGGGTTCCACCCGTTCGCCTCAGTGGACGCACGGCGGTATCGCTCTCGGCCCCAAGCCCAGAAGCTACCGCACCGGCATGAACAAGAAGACCAAGAGAGTTGCGCTTTACAGCGCGCTGTCTGCTAAGGTTGCTGCAGGCGACCTCATCGTTATCGACGAGATCAAATGCGACGCTTACAGCACCAAGACCATGGTCAGCATGCTGAATGCTGTCGGGTCTGACAGAAAGGCTCTCGTTGTACTGCCCGCTGTTGACGCAAAGGTCATCAAGTCCTGCGCGAACATCGCCGGCGTACAGACCGCACTCTACAACACCATCAACGTGTACGATATCCTCAATGCTGACAAGTTCATCATTGCTAAGGAAGCGGTCAAAATGCTTGAGGAGGTATATGCGTAATGAGTAGAATGGCACAGGACATTATCATTGCTCCCGTTATTTCCGAGGAGAGCTTCGCTCAGATGTCCGGCGGGAAGAACAAGGTACGCAAAGACCCCAAGGATGTAATGAAGTCCGACAGATATAAGAACAAGGTCGCCCGCGCCGAGAAGGCCGGTAAGACCGTGCGCGAGCCGCTTGCTCCCGCTCCCATCTGCAAGAAGTACGTCTTCAAGGTTGACAGAAAGGCTACCAAGCCCGAGGTTGCGGCCGCAGTTGAGGAACTGTTCAACGTCAGCGTCAAGGATGTCAACATCATCAACATGAAGAGAAAGCCCAAGAAGATGGGCGTTCATGAGGGTTACACCTCTGCCTGGAAGAAAGCGATTGTCACGCTCACCGCTGAGTCCGAGACCATCGAGTTCTTCGAAGGTATGAACTGATAGGGGAGGTTGAAGCAGAATGCCTACAATTAAGTATAAGCCGACTACCCCGGCAAGAAGAAATATGACCGTCCCGACCTTCGAGGAGATTACCAAGTATACCCCCGAGAAGTCGCTGACCGTCATCAAGAAGAAGAATGCAGGCCGCAACAGCTACGGCCGCATCACCGTCCGTCACAGAGGCGGCGGCAACAAGACCAAGTACAGAATCATCGATTTCAAGCGTCAGAACACTTCTCCCGCAACCGTTATCGGTGTTGAGTACGACCCCAACCGCTCCGCCTACATCGCTCTGCTTGAGAATGAGGCCGGCGACAGAAGCTACATTATCGCTCCCCTCGGCCTGACCGACGGCGATAAGGTCTACTCCGGCGCTGATGCCGACATCAAGCCCGGCAACACGCTGCCTGTTGCTAATATCCCGGTTGGTACCATGATCCACAACATCGAGCTCTACCCCGGCAAGGGCGCTCAGCTGGCTCGTTCCGCAGGCGTTTTCGCACAGCTCATCGCTAAGGAAAACGGCTCCGCTCAGGTCAGACTGCCCTCCGGCGAGGTCAGAATCGTTCGCCTGGACTGCAAGGCTACCATCGGTCAGGTTGGTAATATCGAGCATGACACCGTTAAGGTCGGTAAGGCCGGTAAGACCCGTCACAAGGGTATCCGTCCTACGGTCCGCGGTTCCGTCATGAACCCCTGCGACCACCCTCACGGTGGTGGTGAAGGTAAGTCTCCTGTCGGCCATCCCGGCCCGCTGACTCCTTGGGGTAAGCCTGCTCTGGGTTATAAGACCAGAAACAAGAAGGCAAGAACCAACAAATTCATCGTGAAACGCAGAAACGCTAAATAAGGAGGGAATGTAGAATGAGCAGAAGTCTTAAAAAGGCGCCTTTCGTAGAAGCTAAGCTCTACGCCCGCATTTGCGCCATGAATGAAAAGAACGAGAAGAAAGTTCTCAAAACCTGGTCCCGCGCATCTACCATATTCCCTGAATTCGTCGGTCACACGATCGCAGTTCACGATGGTAAGAAGCACGTCCCCGTTTATGTGACTGAGGATATGGTCGGTCACAAGCTGGGTGAGTTCGCTCCCACCCGTACCTTCAAGGGTCATGCAGGCTCCAAGACATCCAACAACGGTAAGTAATGCAAAGGGAGGATAACATCAAAATGGAAGCAAAAGCATATCTTCGTGATGCCAGACTTTCCCCGCGCAAGGTCAAGTTCGTTCTCGACCTCATCAGAGGTAAGGACGCGGGTGTCGCTATGGCGATCCTTAAGAACACTCCTAAGGGTTCGTCGCCCTACCTGGTCAAGCTGCTGGGAAGCGCTGTTGCAAACGCTGAACACAATTTTCACATGGACACATCCAAGCTCTATGTCTCCGAGTGCTTCGTATGTCAGGGACATATGAAGTACAACAAGCGCACAAGCCCTCGTGCAAAGGGCAGCGCTGACAGGATTCTCAGAAGAACCTGCCACGTGACAATAGCTGTCAAGGAAAGAGCATAAGGAGGGTAAAGCTGAATGGGACAGAAAGTTAATCCCCACGGTCTCCGTGTGGGCGTAATCAAAGATTGGAGCTCCAAGTGGTTCGTCGAGGACAAAGAGTTCGGCGATACCATCGTCTCCGATTACAACATCAGAAAGTTCCTCAAGGAAACCTTCAAGAACGCAGGTGTTCCCAAGATCGAGATCGAGCGCACATCGAAGCAGGTCAAGGTCACAATTTACTGCGCAAAGCCCGGCATGATCATCGGTCACGGCGGCGCTGAGAAGGAAAAATACAAGGAAATTCTTAAGGAAATGCTGGGCAAGGAAGTCAGACTCGACGTTGTCGAGGTCAGACAGCCCGACCTCAATGCACAGCTGGTAGCAGAGAACATCGCTTCTCAGCTCGAGAGGCGTATCTCCTTCCGCCGTGCAATGAAGATGGCTATCCGCAACACCATGCGTCTTGGCGCTAAGGGTATCAAGATATCCTGCGGCGGACGTCTGGGCGGTGCCGAGATCGCCCGCACCGAGCACTACCACGAGGGTACTATCCCGCTGCAGACACTGAGAGCCGACATCGACTACGGTTTCTGGGAGGCTAATACCACCTACGGTAAGATCGGTATCAAGGTCTGGATTTACATCGGTGAGGTTCTCAACGATGTCAACAGACAGGGCTACAACCCCAGAGACAACCGCGACCGCAGAGATCGCAGAGACAACCGCGACCGCAGAGACAACCGCGGTGATCGCAGACCTCCCCGCGACGGTGCGCGTTCCGACAGAGCTCCCAGAGAAGGAGGCAAGAAGTAAAAATGTTAATGCCTAAGAGAGTTAAGTTCCGTCGCGTGCAGCGCGGCAGACTTAAGGGTAAAGCCACTCGCGGCAATACCATCAGCAACGGACGTTTCGGTCTTGTCGCTTTGGAGCCCGCTTGGATTACCAGCAATCAGATCGAAGCAGCCCGTATCGCTATGACTCGTTACATCAAGCGTGGCGGTAACGTCTGGATCAAAATATTCCCCGACAAGCCCATCACCGAGAAGCCTGCTGAGACCCGAATGGGTTCCGGTAAAGGTTCTCCCGAGTACTGGGTCGCCGTGGTCAAGCCGGGCAGAGTGCTGTTTGAGATGGACGGCGTCGAGGAGAACGTAGCCCGCGAGGCTATGCGTCTTGCCGGCCATAAACTGCCTATCAAGACCAAGTTCATGGTAAAGGAACAGGAGGCATAAAGTCGTGAAAATCAGTGAAATCAGAGCACTTTCCGTTGACGAGCTCAACGCCAAGCTCAAGGAACTCAAGACCGAGCTTTTTAACCTCCGTTTCCAGCTTGCGATCAATCAGCTTGAAAACACAAATCGTATTCCCGAGGTCAAGCGTGACATCGCGCGCGTAATGACCATCCTTTCTGAAAAGAAGGACGCATAAGGAGGACAGGTCATGGAAGAAAGAAATCTCAGAAAGACCCGTGTCGGTATCGTCGTAAGCGACAAGATGGATAAGACCGTCACCGTTGCCATCGAGGATAACGTTAGACACCCCATTTACGGCAAAATCATCAAGCGCACCCTTAAAGTCCACGCCAACGACGAGGAAAACGCCTGCGGCATCGGCGATAAGGTCGAGATCATGGAGACGAGACCTCTTTCCAAAACAAAGAGATGGCGCGTCGTCGAGATCATCGAGAAGGCTAAATAATCAATCCACACACAAAGTAGATACGTCAATATCGTATTGAATCAGGAGGAAAACACAAGTGATACAGCAGCAGTCAATGATGAAGGTTGCCGATAACACCGGTGCAAAAGAGCTGATGTGCATTCGCGTCCTCGGCGGTACAGACCGCCGTTACGCCAACATCGGTGACGTCGTGGTCGCTACCGTCAAAAAGGCAGCTCCCGGCGGCGTGGTGAAAAAGGGTCAGGTAGTCAAAGCTGTTATTGTGAGAAGCAGACACGGTATCAAGCGTGCCGACGGTTCTTACATTAAGTTTGACGAAAACTCCGCGGTAATCATAAAAGAAGATCAGAATCCTACCGGAACCCGTATCTTTGGGCCGGTGGCAAGAGAGCTTCGTGAGAAGAATTATCTTAAGATTCTTTCTCTGGCTCCCGAAGTACTTTAATTTAGGAGGAGAAATATCATGAATATCAAAACCGGCGATAAAGTAGTCCTCCTTACTGGTAAGTACGAGGAAAGAAAAGATAAGAACGGCGAGCTTATCGTCCACAAGGTGGTCGCTGTCTCTCCTAAGGAGGACAAGGTCATCGTCGAGGGCGTTAACACCGTTCACAAACATGTCAAGCCCCGCAAGCAGGGCGAGACCGGCGGCATCGTCGATACCGACGGCGCAGTTTACGCCTGCAAGGTTGCAGTCGTCTGCCCGAAGTGCGGCAAGGCTGCCAGAGTCGGCCACAAGGTTGACGAAAAAGGCAAAAAGGTTCGCGTAGCTGCTCACAAGAAGTGCGGCTACCCGGAACTCTAAGGGAGGGTAAACGATGGCAAGACTTGGTGATTTCTATAAGGCTGAGGTCGCTCCCGCCCTTATGAAAAAGTATGAATACAAGAGCCCCATGCAGATTCCGAAGCTCGACAAGGTTGTTATCAACGTCGGCTGCGGCGATGCAAAGGATAACGCAAAGGTCATCGACAGCGTTCTGAAGGATCTTGCGATTATCTCCGGCCAGAAGCCTGTGGCGACTGTCGCTAAGAAGTCCGTTGCAAACTTCAAGGTTCGTGAGGGCATGAAGATCGGCGCAAAGGTCACTCTTCGCGGCGAGAGAATGTACGAGTTCATCGACAGACTGTTCAACTTCGCACTTCCTCGCGTCCGTGACTTCAAGGGTATCAATCCCAACGCCTTCGACGGCAGAGGCAACTACGCTCTCGGACTCAAGGAGCAGCTGATATTCCCTGAAATCGAGTACGACAAGGTCGACAAGATCCGCGGTATGGATATTTGCTTCGTCACTACCGCACGCACCGATGAAGAAGCCAAGGAGCTGCTCAAGCTGATGGGCGCTCCCTTCGCAAACTAAGAGGAGGGACACGGAAATGGCAAAAAAGTCAATGATACTCAAGCAGCAGAGACCTCAGAAGTACTCCACCCGTGAGTACAACCGCTGCAAGATCTGCGGCCGTCCCCACGCTTATATGCGCAAGTACGGCATCTGCCGTATATGCTTCCGTAACCTTGCCTACAAGGGCGAGATTCCGGGCGTAAAGAAGGCAAGCTGGTAAACACCCCTTACTATCGGAAGGAAACCGCAAGGTTTAACCACCGATATGCCGCCGGAAAAGCTCCGGCAGCAAGATAATAACTTGCATAAAGGAGAAAAAAACAATGCAAATGTCAGATGTAATCGCCGATATGCTCACACGGATCAGAAACGCTAATGACGCTAAGCATCCCACTGTTGACATCCCGGCATCCAAAATGAAGGAATCCATTGCCAAGATTCTCGTCGCTGAGGGCTACGTTAAGAGCTATCAGATCATCGAGGACGGCAAGCAGGGAGCCATTCGCGTTACCCTTAAGTATCAGGCCGGCAAGCAGAAGGTCATTCGCGGTATCCGCCGCGTCTCCAAGCCCGGTCTGAGAGTTTACGCCGGCTACGAGGATATGCCCAAGGTCATGAACGGCCTCGGCGTTGCAATCGTTTCCACTTCCAAGGGTATCATGACCGACAAGCAGGCTCGCGCGCTGAAAATCGGCGGCGAAGTCCTTGCCTTCGTCTGGTAAGCGGGAGGTAAAAGGATATGTCAAGAATAGGTAGAATGCCTGTTGTCATCCCCGCCGGTGTTACCGTTACGCTGGGTGACAACAATACCGTCACAGTCAAGGGTCCCCTGGGTACCCTTACTGAGAGCTTCAGCCACCGTATGACAATCAAGGTGGAGGGCAACGAAATTCTCGTCACCCGTCCTACCGACGATAAGGCTGATAAGAGCCTGCACGGACTGACCCGCGCGCTGATCCACAACATGGTGGTCGGCGTCACTGAGGGCTTCTCCAAGACTCTGGAGATCATCGGTGTAGGTTACAAGGTAGTGCTGCAGGGTCAGACCCTTCAGCTGTACCTCGGCTACTCGCTCGAGGCCAACGGCCAGCCGCAGGAAAAGTACTGCATCAAGGCTCCCGAGGGCATCAAGTTTGAGGTGCCGGATAAGATGGCAGTGCCCACGATCATTATCAAGGGTATTGATAAGCAGCTGGTCGGTCAGACCGCCGCAACCATCAGAAGCAAGAGACCTCCTGAGCCTTACCATGGCAAGGGCGTCAAGTATAACGATGAGGTCATTCGCCGTAAAGTCGGCAAGACCGGTAAGTAATTGAAAGGAGTGGAATGATATGGTTTCAAGAAAAGACAGCAATGCAGCTCGTCTCAAGAGACATAAGAGAGTAAGAGCTAAGATTTCGGGTACAGAAGCCCGTCCCCGCCTGTCTGTTTATCGCTCCAACGACCACATCAGTGCTCAGATCATTGATGACGTCAAGGGCATAACTCTTGCAAGCGCATCCACCCATGAGGCTGGTTTTGAAGGCGCAACAGGCAACAAGGAAGCAGCAAAGCTCGTCGGCAAAAAGCTCGCCGAGAGAGCAATTGAAAAGGGTATCTCCGAAGTCGTTTTCGACCGCGGCGGCTATCTTTACCACGGACGTGTATCGGAACTGGCTGCAGGCGCTCGCGAGGGCGGCCTGAAGTTCTGAGTCGCAAGACTGAATTCCGGTTTGTACACTGTTCAAATCACGATTTTGAACAAATTTAAGGAGTAAAAAATGGCTTACAGCAGAAACAACAGACAGGACCGCGAGCCTCGTGCAAAAGAAGAGAACGAGCTTCGCGAGTCTATGGTTGCGCTGAACCGTGTATCAAAGACAGTCAAGGGCGGTCGTATCGCTCGCTTCGCAGCTATTATGGTTGTGGGCGACGGCAACGGCAACGTCGGCGTCGGACTCGGTAAGGCAGCAGAAGTCCCCGAAGCTATCCGCAAGGGTATCGAGGACGCAAAGAAAAACATGATCCACGTTTCCCTCAAGGGAACTACCATACCTCACGAGGTAACGGGTATCTACGGAGCCGGTAAGGTTCTCCTGAAGCCCGCTGCCCCCGGTACCGGTATCATCGCCGGCGGCAAGGTGAGAGCTATTCTCGAACTGGCCGGTATCAAGAATATACGTGCAAAGCGCCTGCGTTCCAACAACCCGACCAACGTTGTCAAGGCTACGATGGAAGGTCTGAAGGCACTCCGTACCGCTGATGAGGTTGCAAAGATCCGCGACATCAGCGTTGAACAGGTCAAAGGCTGAGGAGGGGTTTGAAATGAAAAAGGTTACACTTGTCAAGAGCCTCATCCGTGCTAAGGCAGATCAGCTCGCAACTGCTCATTCGCTGGGCCTGAGAAAGATCGGTGACAGCATTGTTTGCAAGGACGACGCAGTTCTTGCAGGCAAGGTGCGCGTTATCGCTCATCTCGTCAAGGTCGAAAACGTATAAAGGAGGCAGTACAATGAAGCTCCATGAGTTATCTCCCGCTGTCGGCTCCACCACCCCTGTTTACCGCAAGGGCAGAGGCGTAGGCTCCGGTAACGGAAAAACAGCAGGCAAGGGCCACAAGGGTCAGAATGCCAGAGCCGGAGGCGGCGTCCGTCCCGGTTTTGAGGGCGGTCAGCTCCCGCTCTACCGTAAGCTTCCTAAGAGAGGCTTCAACAATAAGTTTGCTACAAAGTACGCAATAGTCAACGTGTCCGAGCTCAATTCTTTTGAGGACGGTGCGGTGATCGACTTGAACGCACTGCTCGAGAAGAAGATTGTCCGCAAGGAGTTTGACGGACTGAAGGTGCTCGGCAACGGTGATCTCACCAAGAAGGTAACTGTTAAGGCAACCGTTTTTTCCGCAAGTGCTAAGGAGAAGATAGAAGCAGCAGGTGGAAAGACTGAGGAGGTATAAGGATGTTTCAGACTATAAAGAACGCTTGGAATGTTCCTGAGCTTCGCAAGAAGCTACTCTTTACTCTCCTTATCATTCTCCTGTATCGTCTTGGCGCGTCTATCCCGGTGCCGTATGTGAGCGCGGATGTGCTCAATTCGTTCAACCAGTACGCAGCAGGCTCTATCTTCCAGTTCATGAATATACTGTCCGGTGACGCTTTCGGTAAGGCAACTCTGTTTGCACTTTCCGTCTCGCCCTATATCACCGCGTCGATAGTTATTCAGCTTCTGACCGTCGCTATCCCGGCCCTCGAGAGAATGGCTAAGGATGAGGACGGCAAGAAGAAAATTGCCCGTTACACCCGTTGGTGCACTGTAATCCTGGGCCTTATTACGGCTTACGGCTACGCTATGTACCTCAGAAGCTACAACATGCTGGCCTTTGACAAGAGCGACAGCGGTAGATTCTTCAAGTATGCCATTATCATCGCTTGCTTCTGCGCCGGCGCCGCACTTATCATGTGGCTGGCTGAGAAGATCAACGAGTTCGGCATCGGTAACGGTATTTCCATCATTCTGTTCGCCAACATCATCGCAAGACTGCCTGCTCTTTGCAACTCGCTGTTCGGCATGATGTTTGACAACGGTAAATTCAAGTGGACAGGACTGATTCTCGTCATTGCTTCGCTGGCTATCACGCTCGCAGCCGTGTTGCTGGTTGTGTGGTTCACCAACAGTGAGAGAAGAATCCCGATCCAGTACGCAAAGAGAGTTGTCGGCCGCAAGATGTACGGTGGTCAGTCCTCCAATCTGCCCCTCAAGCTCAACATGACCGGCGTTATGCCCATCATCTTTGCAAACTCCATTGTTGCTATCCCTGCAACCATCGCGGCGTTCTTCCCGAACACCAAGTGGCTCCAGGCGGTAACCAACAACTTCAATTATTACACCTGGCCCTACCTTGTGGTGTTCCTCGTGCTGATAATTGCGTTCTCATACTTCTACACCTTGATTTCCTTCAATCCCGTAGAGGTTGCGAACAACATTCAGGACAACGGCGGCGCTATCCCCGGTATTCGTCCCGGCAAGCCCACTGCCATGTATATTCAGAAGATACTCAACCGTGTCACTCTGATAGGCGGTGTGTTCCTTTGCGTTATCGCGGGCGTTCCGATGCTCATCTCCGTTGTCGACTACGCGATCCATGACGGTACGCTGACGTTTGCAGGTCTTGCGTTCGGCGGCTCGTCTCTGCTGATCGTTGTAGGCGTTGCGCTTGAGACTGTCCACGAACTCGAGGCACAGCTCACAATGCGTAACTACAAAGGCTTCCTTGACTGATAACAGCTAATCGGAGGAAAAGTATGAATTTGATTTTAATGGGAGCTCCCGGCGCCGGAAAAGGCACTCAGGCCGAGATCATTTCAAAAAAATTCCAAATTCCGACCATTTCTACGGGCGAGATCCTCAGAGCCTCCATCAAGGCAGGCACCGAGCTTGGCAATAAGGCAAAGTCCTTCATTGACAAAGGCGATCTCGTGCCCGATGAGGTTGTTATCGGCATCATTAAGGAGCATCTCTCGTCAGATGCTTGCAAGAACGGGTTCATAC
>CAVIBA010000056.1:0-11080 GCA_963640785.1 Bulleidia sp. | reverse complement strand
ATATTACACCTTTCTGAATATTTTTTCAATAGCTTTTTAAAAAAATCTTTGTTTTCTACTTATGCGACAATTAAAAGGCACATCAGAACTGCGTTTATGGTAATTACGCCTTATCGCAATGCATAAATTGATGAATAAATATTCCTATCATGCAATGTGTCACAAAAATGTCATGCGGTATTTACAAAACCGTGCTTATATGATATAATTATCAATAATGCTTATATGAGGGGAAGTAACCTTGGAAATAATCAGATTGTCCCCCGGCGACGTAGTAAAGCTGAAAAAGCAGCACCCCTGCGGCTCTGACAGCTTTGAGATAATACGCGTCGGAGGTGTTGTCAGGCTGAAGTGCCTCAGCTGTGGCCGCGACATGACGCTCGATCGCATCAAACTCGAAAAAAGCATCAAGCATATCACTCGCGTCAATTGAGTCAGACACGAATAATTTCACGAAAGGCAAACAGAAACATGGAAGAAAAAAAGGTTTCACACGCAAATGTCCGCACGACCATACGAAACGGTCTGCAGCGTCTTGTGACAATGGACAGTATTTACCTTGTCTTTGCTTTTATCATCCCAGTCGTCATAATGTATATCATATACATTGCCATGGAAATACATCCGTTTGGCGACGGCTCGGTGCTTGTGCTCGACCTTAACGGTCAGTACGTCTATTTCTATGAGGCGCTGCGCCGCTTGGTGTACGGTGACGCAAGCCTGCTTTATTCCTTCTCCCGCGCGCTCGGCGGCGAGTTCATGGGAATCTATGCCTACTATGTCGCAAGCCCGTTCTCCTATATCGTATGCCTTTTCCCGCAGACGCGCATACTGGAGGCGCTGCTGTTCATATTCCTGCTTAAAACGGGTCTGAGCGGCTTTACCTTCGGGTTCTACATCCACAAGACCGGCAAGAGCCGCAGCAAGATTGCGACTGTAATCTTCTCCTGCATGTACGCGCTGAGCGCCTACGCTGTAGTTCAGCAGCACAACTCGATGTGGATAGACGCTCTTATCTGGCTTCCTATTATATCGTATGCCATAGAGCAGCTTGTAAAGTACGGCAGGTTCCGCATGTACGTTTTCTTCCTCGCGCTCACGCTTGCAAGCAACTTCTACATCGGCTACATGATGTGCTTCTGGTGCCTGGCGTATTTCTTCTTTTATTATATATCCGAGAACGTTGCAAACAAAAACAATCCGCTTTACGAAAAGCACCACTTCATCAAGTCATTCGGGCGTTTTGCGGGGTATTCCCTGCTGTCCGTCGGCATCGCAACGGTGATACTGCTCACGGCTTACTATTCGCTCAAGTTCGGTAAGACCACCTTCACCGATCCCAGCTGGAGCTTCAGCTTCAAGTTCGATATAATCGAGCTGCTGACTAAGTTCCTGCCCGGCTCCTATGATACGGTGCGTCCCGAGGGATTGCCGTTTGTTTACTGCGGCACGCTCGCGCTTATACTTGTCCCAGTGTTCTTCCTGTCGTCGAAGTTCTCGGCAAGGGAGAAAATTATGTCAGGCTGCATGATAATGTTCTTTGTGCTCAGCTTCTCGATAAGCGTTGTCGACCTTGTGTGGCACGGTTTCCAGAAGCCCAACTGGCTCAACTATCGTTACAGCTTCATGCTTTGCTTCTTCCTGCTCGTGCTTGCGTGCCGGGCGTTCTCGGAGATACAGAGCGTCAGCTCAAAGGCCATTCTTGCAATCAGCGCCGGAATTGCCGGGCTTATCGTGTTCGTTCAGACGCTCGACTATGAGTACGTCGACGATCTCCAGACCATCTGGCTCTCGCTGCTGTGCGTGGCTGTCTACCTCATTCTGCTGTGCCTGTTCAAGAGCTCGAGGTTCAAGGAAAACATGCTGCTGATAATGGCCTTCGCGGTCAGCTTTGAGCTGTTTGCGAACGGACTTTCAAACGTGGTCGGGCTCGACAAGGACGTGCTCTACTCAGGCTACTCGGGCTACAACAACTTCATGGCCGCGTTGCGTCCGATTGTCAACACAACCATGAAGAACGACCCGAGCTTCTATCGAATGGAAAAAACGATACAGCGCAAGGTAAACGACAATATGACGCTGGGAATTCGGGGCATTTCCAACTCGACCTCAACACTTAATGCATCAACGATAGAATTTTTGCACAACATGGGTTATCCGTCGGCATCGCATTGGTCAAGCACCAACTACTACGATGGCGTTGACCAAAAAAACAAATACTCCGGCAATCCTGTAAATAACGCGCTTCTCGGAATCAAATATATGTTCAGCTCTGATGATTTGTCAGATGATTACGAGCGCGCATACACCGTCGGCGACTATTCGGCTTGGTTGAATCCGTATGCGTTGTCGCTGGCATATGGCGTTGCGACAGATCTGACTCAAGTTAAGGCGGACGACTATGATACGCCGATGGACTATATGAACGCCTTAATAACTGCGATGCTTGGCGAGGAAGAAACCGTTCAGGTATTTGTTCCTGTGGAGCTGTCTTCAGCTCAAGCAGACTCCAACTGCACATCCTCCTTCATAGCCGGGCATTACAAATATGCGAAAAACAAAAAAGGTGATGAAGACGTGGTTGCTGCGGTTCATTATACCACAACGGTTCCGACTGATGGTAAGCTATATTGTTACGTCCCCAGTGACTGTCAGCGTAGGGTATGCATTAAAGCTAATTCCAAGTTAATATCATCGTTTGGATACGGCGGCGAAGCAAAAATTATTACTCTCGGCACATTTGAAGAGGGTGATAACTTCAGATTGACGCTGGAGCTTAGCAAAGACATCCCTTCTAGGGACATCTCCTTTACCGACCTCTATATAAAGAAGGGCTGCAGCATGGTATACTACATCGACGAGGCCGTCTTCGCCGATGCCATGACCCGGCTCGCGCAGTGCCAGTACGATATAACCGAATTTGACGACAGCCACTTCAAGGGCACCATCACCACGACAAACGAGAGCCAGACCATTCTCACCACCATTCCCTACGACGCAGTCTGGCAGATATACGTCGACGGCGAGAAGGTCGAGACCTTCGAGACGCTCGACGCGCTTATCGCCTTCAATATCACATCATCTGGCACGCACGAGGTGCGCATGAAATACATGCCGCGCGAGTTTGTGCTGGGACTTACCGTCACGCTTATAAGCATAGGACTGTTTGTGGTTCTGATTGTGTTCCGCAAGCACCTTGTCATAAAGGATCGCCGCCCCGAGGACGCCGAAAACGCAGATGACGACGGCGACGGCAACGGCGAGATGCCCTGTCTGAACGAGGGCGCGTACGACGAAAAAGCCCCATCTGATGTCCAATCCGACAATAAAGAAAACGTCAAAAAGGAGAACTGAATGCTTTACTATATCAGCGGTCAGCTTGTTATACTTGAACCCGGCTGCGCCGTTATCGACGCGGGCGGCGTCGCATACAAAATGTCCATAAGCCAGACCTCATACGACGCTCTGCCCAAGCTCACCTTCCGGAGAGAACCCGTCAAAGCGACGCTCTACACCTATATGTCCGTCCGCGAGGAAGGAATCGAGCTTTTCGGCTTTGCAAGCACTGAGGAGCTGTCGGCCTTCAAGCTGCTCATCTCGGTCTCCGGGGTGGGGCCTAAGGTCGCGCTGTCGGTGCTGTCGCTGCTAAACCCTGAGAAGTTCGCACTGGCCGTCTGCACGGAGGATAAAAAGACCATCTCGAAGGCCTCCGGCGTCGGCCCCAAGACGGCGGCAAGAATTATCCTTGAGCTTAAGGACAAGCTGGCGGCGACGTCGTTTCCGTCGAGCATTTCTTCAGACGCCGCGGGCAGCCCGACGCCGAGCACCGAGCGCTCGGCGCTCTCCGAGGCTATCGACGCGCTGACCGTGCTCGGCTACTCACGTCCCGAGGCCATGGCCGCCCTGCGTGAAATCGATGCAGACGGCCTACCGCTTGAAGAAGTCATACGGCAGGCGCTGAAAAAACTTATGAAGTAAGGAGCTGACGCAAATGGACGACGAATTGGATTTTGAAAACCGGCTAATGAGCAGCTCCTACGTCCCCGAGGACAACGAGACCGACGTCTCGCTCCGTCCGCGGCGGCTTGACGACTACATCGGCCAGGAAAAAGCCAAGGAGAATCTGCGCATATACATCAACGCCGCCAAGGGACGCGGCGATTCACTCGATCACGTCCTGCTTTACGGCCCTCCCGGACTTGGCAAGACCACGCTGTCTGCCATAATCGCCAACGAGATGAACGTGAACATCCGTATCACGTCAGGCCCCGCAATTGAAAAGCAGGGCGACCTCGCCGCGATACTTACCAACCTGTCGCAGGGTGACATACTGTTCATTGACGAGATACACCGCCTCTCAAAGGGCGTTGAGGAAATTCTCTACCCCGCTATGGAGGACTTTGCGCTCGACATAATCATCGGCAAGGGGCCGTCCGCGCGCAGCATACGCATTGACCTGCCGCGCTTCACGCTTATCGGCGCTACCACCCGTGCCGGACAGCTGACCTCGCCTCTGCGCGACCGGTTTGGCGTTATAATGCGTCTCGAGCTTTACACTCCGGACGAGCTGGCAAAAATAGTCACACGCAGCGCGGGCATCCTCGGCATTGAAATCACACCTGAAGGCGCCATTGAGATAGCCTCGCGCTCGCGCGGCACGCCGCGTATTGCCAACAGGTTGCTGAAGCGCGTCCGTGACTTTGCACAGGTCAAGGGCAGCGGTAAAATCGATTCCGAGATAGCCAACTACGCGCTCGGATGTCTCGACATAGACGAGCTCGGGCTCGATTCAATTGACCGCCGCATGCTCGAGGCCATAATCAAGCTGTACGACGGCGGCCCCGTAGGGCTTGAGACGCTTGCCGCGACAATAGGCGAGGAAGCGATAACGCTTGAGGACGTCTACGAGCCGTATCTTATGCAGCTCGGCTTTCTCTCGCGCACCCCGCGCGGCCGTTGTGTAACCAAGGCTGCGTACGACCACCTGAATCTTCCCTTTTCAAACGTGACCCGCAACGGCGAGCAGATACGTATCGACGACTCGCAGGACGATTGAGCGGGTATTTCGACGAATATCACACGATAATCGGCGCGACGAACAACAGCTCGCGCACCGAGACGTAGGTGCGGAAAAAGCCTTGCTCCTCGGTCTCGTAGCCGCGCCCGCAGTAGATATTGAAGTGCGGTCGTGAGGTCTCGGGCAGCCTCGGGTCAATCGTGGGCGGAAGCCCACACAGCCTGCCTACCGACTGCGCGACTCCGCGACATCGCCCGGTGCAGGACGCCTCGGCGCAGGTGATGTGGCTGTCCCCCTGCTTCAGCTTGATGGACAGGCGGCGGTCTCCGGACACGGAGTCCGCGGTATAAGCGACGCCGTCGGGCGTGTGCGAGATTGGTATGACGCACACCGAACGGCTCTCCTCAAAGCTCAGAAGGTCTATTCCGAACACCCGGCGCCCGCTTTGGCGTATCTCGCAATATTCGTTTATGTATCTCATGAGCAGCTGCGACGGGAGGAAGGATTCTCCGTCCGTATCTGCGGTATAGACGGTAATGCGGCTTCCGTGGCCGAGAAACACCGCCGGAACAATTATTCCTTCACACATTGAGAGCGGAACGACGTGCAATCCGCGATAGCGTCCGATAAGCACCTCAAGGCGCTCTATGAGGCTTTGGTGATCCTTCATGTTCTCAAAGTCAAGTATGCGTTTTTCGCGATTTATGCTGTTTGTACTGTTTGTCTTGTCTGCCATATCAGTTATCCTTTTCTGTTGAGTTATAACATCATATGAACAGAACCTAAATATAATGCAAAGGAACTCCCCGATTTTATGAGTCAGGATGTAAAAAATCAGTCATATAAGCGCCCACTGGTCGGCATGGTGCTGACTGTGTTCGCAATATTCACGTTTTACGCGGTCGTGATGACAACGCTGTACGTCAAATCCGAGACCGACGTCGCGTTCATGATCCCGGTGTTCGTGGACATAATCCCGTACGCCACCGACCTGTGTGAGCTTGTTGGCATGCTCGCGGCGTACACTGTGATACTCTTCAGATGGCGCACCTCGACTCAGCGTCAGCGGCGGGGATACGTTATCGCATTTGCACTGCTGACGGTGTACAAATACGTCGCAAAGGTCGTCGTCACCGTCATTATGAACGGCACGCTGCCCTCCGTCAAAAATTATCTGACGGACATACTCCTCGCGCTTCTTCTGCCGCTTGTACTCGAGATAGCGCAGCTCGCTTTGGTACTGCTTATAATCAGCCGTGTCATGCGTCAGGCTGACGAATTCATTGCCGAGAAAAAGTCGCTCGAGGGCAAGCTCGAGAGCTATCGGTTCGATGAAGAGTCGCTGTTCTTCCCTTTCACCTCGCTGATAAACAAGCAAAATCCGCTTCAGCGCTCGGCGCTGTGGATCGGAGGGCTTATCACCGTCAGCAAGGCGGTGCAGCTGCTCATAAACGACATTATAATCGGCCCGCCGCAGAGCCTTGAGGACCTGCTTTGGATGCTTCTTTACTACTTCATGTGCCTTGTCCTCGGCTTTGCCTCTTATCTCGGCATGCTGTGGGGACTCATGACGCAGCGCTCCCGCGAGCTTCGTCGGCAATATAAGTAAATAAAAACCAGTCGGCGTCCGATTCCGGACGCCGACTGGTTTTTTAGGCTTCACCGCGCTGCCCCCCGGCAGGTGCGCCATTCGGCGTTGCGCGATGATGCTATATCATAAATGTGAGCTGATCGGTTTCGTTGAGATTGTCAAGCGCGCCGTTGCGCCGGAGAATTTCGATAACGCTCTTGGTGAGACCCGCGCGGGTGCGCAAATCCTCGACCGAGAAGAACGGTTCGTCCTTGCGGGCGCTGATTATGCTCGCCGCGGCGTTCTCGCCGACGCCGGCAAACGCCGAGAACGGAAGTCTGATTTTGCCGTTCTCTGGCAGATACTCAAAGTCGCTTGATTTCTCAAGGTCGACGGGCAGGAATCTGATCCCGCGCGCGTACGCCTCGTTGACCAGCATCAGCACCGGCAGGCTCTGAAGCTCCTTCTGCGACGCCGGGTTGTCATTGGAATTCTGACGGTGCTCTATGTCCGCGATGTAGTCCTTGACAGCAGCCTTGCCGCGCATGACCAGCTCGCCGTCAAAGCCGAGCGGCTGAACGGTAAACATGGCGCAGTAGAAGGCCAGCGGCATGTGAACCTTGTACCACCCGAGACGTATCGCCGACATGTCATATGCCGCTGCGTGCGCCTTCGGGAACATGTATTTTATCTTCTTGCAGGACGCAATGTACCACTCCGGCACGTTTGCCGCGCGCATTTCGGCTTCGAACTCGGGCGTCAGGCCTTTACCCTTACGCACCATCTCCATGATCTTGAACGAGTGGCTCTTCTCGACGCCGTATTTGATGAGCGCGAGCATGATGGAGTCACGTGTTCCGATAACCTCGGAAATGTTGCAGATTCCGTCCTTGATAAGGTCCTGTGCGTTGTTGGTCCAAACATCGGTTCCGTGGGAAAGTCCGGAGACCTGAAGTAGGTCGGAAAAGGACTGAGGCTTGGACTCTTGAAGCATTTTTATGACGAACTTTGTACCGAGCTCGGGCAGGCCGAGCGTGCCGAGCGGACAGTTGATGTCCTCGGGTGAGACGCCGAGCGGCTTGGTCGAGAGAAACAGATCGTAAATGGAGCGGTCGTTCATGGGAACGTCGAGCACCGAGGTGTTCGAGTACTTCTCAAGGTACTTGTATTTCGTAGGCATATCGTGCCCCAGCTCGTCGAGCTTGAGGATGGTGTCATGCAGATAGGTGAAGGCGAAGTGCGTTGTGATTATGTTGGACTTCGGGTCGTCGGCGGGGTGCTGAACCGGCGTGAAATCGCAGACGTCGTACTCCTTCGGGATAACGACAATTCCGCCGGGGTGCTGCCCAGTCGTCCGCTTGACGCCGACACAGCCGTATATCAGCCTGTTGACCTCTGCGCGCGGCAGCGAAATGCCCTTGTTCTCAAGGTATTTGACGACAAATCCGTACGCGGTCTTGTCCGCGAGCGTGCCGAGCGTTCCGGCGCGGAAGACGTTTTCGACGCCGAACAGTTCCTCAGTGAACTTATGTACGCGCCCCTGAACGTCACCGGAGAAGTTAAGGTCGATGTCCGGGAACTTGTCGCCATAGAAGCCAAGGAAGGTTTCAAAGGGGATGTCGTGACCGTCGCCGAGCAGCTTCTGCCCGCAGACGGGACAGCTGCGGTCAGGCAAATCGAAGCCCGAGCCGACATTTCCGACGTTTTCAAAATCGCAGAACCGGCAGTTGGGGCACCAATAGTGCGGCGGCAGCGGGTTGACCTCGGAAACGCTCGCCATTATCGCAACAAGCGACGAGCCGACCGAGCCGCGCGAGCCGACCAGATAGCCGTTGTCCTCACTGAACTTGACCAGCCTCTGCGCGATAATATACAGCGCTGCAAAGCCGTGCTCGATGATTGAATTTAGCTCCTTTTCGAGTCGCTCGGACACGACCGCGGGAAGCTCGTCTCCGTACATGCTGTGCGCCTTTTTCCAGCACATTTCGCGCAGCTCCTCGTCCGCGCCCTCTATCGACGGCGCAAAGAAGCCCTTCGGAATGGGACGCACCTCCTCGACCATGTCCGCTATGAGATTGGTGTTCTTTACAACAACCTCGTACACCGCCTCCTCACCGAGATATGAGAACTCCTCGATCATCTCCTCGGTTGTGCGCAGGTAAAGCCCGCAGTCGCGGTCGGCATCCTTGAATTTCATGCCGGTGAGCAGGATTTTGCGGTATATTTCGTCCTCGGGGTTGGCGAAATGCGCGTCGCAGGTCGCCACGACGGGCTTGCCGAGCCGCTTGCCGAGCTCGTATATGCGGCGGTTTATGTTGCGTATGGCGTCGTCATCGTGCAGCTTTTCGTCCTCGACGAGAAAGCGGTTGTTGCAGACCGGCTGTATTTCGAGATAATCATAAAACTCGGCTATGCGCTCGATTTCGGACTCGGGCTTGTTGTCAAGAATGGCGGTGTAAAGCTCGCCCGCCTCACACGCCGAGCCGATTATAAGACCCTCACGGTATTTTTCAAGCACCGTCTTGGGCACGCGTGGGTTGCGGTGAAAGTAATTCAGGTAGCTTTCCGAAACTATCTTGTACAGATTCTTAAGTCCGACTGCGTTTTTGACCAGAATTATCTGGTGGTAGGTTCGGAGCTTCATGGGATCGGCGTTCTCGCTCATCTCACGGGTGAGGTCACTGAAGCTGCGTATGTCCATGCCGCGCATTTTTTCGACCATGCAGAGGAATATCTTCGCAAGTATTGACGCGTCGTCGTAAGCGCGGTGGTGGTTGAAATCCTCGAGTTCGAAGTATTTTGCGAGCGTGTCCAGCTTGTGATTTTTCAGCTCGGGATTGAGGTAGCGCGACAGCGCCACCGTATCAAGATAGGGGTGGTCGAACGGAATCCTGTTGTCGTCGCAGACGCGACGGATAAAACCCATATCGAAGTCGGCGTTGTGCGCGATAAGCATTTGCCCGCTGACAAAGTCAAGAAACGCCTGCACTGCCTCGAGCTGACTCGGCGCGTCGGCGACCATCTCATCGGTGATGCCGGTCAGCTTTGTGATTTCCTCCGGAATGTGCATTCCGGGATTTGCGTATGTACCGAACGTCTCGACAATCTCGCCCGCGCGGATGCGCACCGCGCCTATCTCGGTGATGTGGTCGTTCCGGTTGGAAAGACCGGTCGTCTCGATGTCGAAAACGACAAATTCGCCCTCAAAATCTGCGCCTTCACCGTACATCGCACTGGACGTGTTGTTGACAAAGTACGCCTCCATGCCGTATATCACCTTGACCCCACCCAGCTTTTCCGCTGCGAGCATGGCCTCGGGATACGCCTGAAGGTTACCGTGGTCGGTTATGGCAATGGCGGTGTGGCCCCATTTTTTTGCTATCTTTATGACGTCGGGCGGCGAGATAAGCGCGTCCATGGTCGACATTGTCGTGTGCAGGTGCAGCTCGACGCGCTTTTCGGGTGCGTTGTCCTCGCGCCCGATGGCGCGCACCCTCGCGGCGTGCTGAAATCTGAAAACAATCTCGTTTGTGCCCTTGTTGTCCTTGCGCGTCTCCTGACGCGCGGAGCCGTAAAGCGCCAGCGTCGCGCCGGGCGCGAACGACTCGATGGTCTTGGCCTCGTTCGGATCAAGGCCGAAAAGCCGCACGTCTATTGATGAATTGTAGTCGGTCAGCGAAAAAGAGACGTTGTTTTTGTCGCCCGAGCGTGTCGGCTCGTTTTTGAAGTCAAAAACGTCTCCGACAACGACGATATTGTGCTGCGGCTGTGTTATGCGCGCGATGTGCACCGGGCGTATGTCAAACTCATCGCCGTAAACATAGTCGGGCGCGCTGAGGTCAAAGCGACGACAGCCGGAATCGTAAATCAAGGGATCCTGCGGCTGGTCGATGGGAACCTCCGGCGCCGCATAAAGCGAGGTGACACGCGTCAGTTGCGGCTCGTCCTTCACGTCGGATTCCGGAGCGTCCGCCGTGGCGTCCTTCTGACGGCGATAGTAGCCGTTGCTCTCGCTTCCGCCGCTGTAATCCGGCGAATAGTGGCGGTTGAGCTGCGACAGTGTGTTGTCAATAGACTCATACTCGCGCAGAACCGCCTCGGAATAGCCGACCATCGGGTCGGAGCAAATTATTTCGGCGCTCACACGCACCCCAAATTCGCTGAAAATTATCCCCTCAATGACCTGCGGTGTCTTGTAGTCGTTGACGAGATCAACGCCGCTCTGAAGCGTGTGCAGATCGACCGTCAGTCGCCTTCCGACGAACTCGTAGGTATAATCCGAAAAGAAGCCGCGCGCAACGACTCCCGTGCGCTCGGTTTCTATAAGCACCTGCGGTATGTAATCGTACGACAAAAGCGCCGCCGGATATTTCGGCAGCAGCTTTACGTAACTCATCTGATACGCCGCGCATATCGCGGCCTCTATGGCATACAGGTCTTCCTTCAGCACAAGCTCGGGAAAAACCACCTCCATCTCGACGATACGCTGCTCG
>CAVIBA010000055.1:0-11303 GCA_963640785.1 Bulleidia sp. | reverse complement strand
CCGGGTTGCAGGCGAGGTTGGTGAATATGTAGTCGATCTTGATTTTGTTGTCCTTGCGCTGGCCGAAGCCGTGGAAGGTTCCGCCGAGCCCCGACGTGGCGTCCGTTATCGGGAAGCCGGGCACCTCGGTGAGCGCCCTGATCTCGCGCGACCCGGGCAGGGCGTTGAAATCGCCGATCAGCACGAAGCGGTAGGGCTGCGAGGACAGGAACTGCACCAGCTGGCAGGAGCCGAGCAGGCGCGCCGTCTCGCCCTTATGGTCGAGGTGGGTATTGCAGAAGACGAACGGCGTCGCGCAGTCCTTATGCTTGAGGCAGACCGCCGTCGTGACGCGGGGGCATTTACTCTGGTCGAGGCCGAAGCGTGAGCCGGGGACGTCGGGCGTCATGGACAGCCAGAAATTGCGGCTCCACAGCTCCTCGAACACGTTCTTGCGGTACGCCAGCACCACCGACTCGCCGCGAAAGTCCGCCTCGCGGCCGCAGCCGACTATGACGTAGTCCGAAAGCTCCTCGCGCAGCCACTCGCGCATGCCGTCCTTGGCCTCCTGGAAGCCGATGAGGTCGGGCGCGTAGGTGCGGATGGCCTCGAGTATGCGGCCGCGGCGGTAGGGAAACGCGTTCCCGCCGTCAACCGGCGTATCGGTGCGGAGATTGAAAGTAAAGACCTTTAATTTCATAACTTTATGACCATTCCTTTCCGCTGTGCGAATTCGCAGGAGGCGCGAAAAGGCCTCGTTTTTCGGCACAGCATAAAAAATCTTTTTTGTGTCTGGGTTCTGTTTCTCAGAATTCCTGCTCATATCCGTCATGAGCGAGGCATATGGGCTTTGAATGCACGCCGGCCTTCAGCACGTCCTCAAGATACGGCTTGCCGGGCGTCTGGTCGAAGTAGTGATTCACGATAATCTGCCGGGCCTGGCAGGCCTCGAAGCGCGGCATTATGACCTCCGGCTTGAAGTGCACCAGCTCTGACACAAGCATTGTCGAGGGCTCCGTAATGATTATCTCCGGGAAATCGGCTGCGTCGGACTGATGCATATCTCCTGTGAAGACAACTCTTTTTCCTCGATCCTCACCCGCGCCCTCGCCGTCGGCGTCAATCACGAACGCGTACGAGGGATGCACGCCGTTCATATGGTTTGTCGGTATCGCGCGAACGGTTACGGTGTCATCCGAGTAGACCTTGCCTGCGCCGAACACGTGCATTCTGACGCGGTCGTCGGCACTTCCGTCAAGCGAGGCTTTTATCATCATATGTATTGCGTCGATGCATATCTGCTCGGGCAGGAAGATGTCGTAATTTGCCGACTTATAAAACCAGGTTGTGATATTTACAAGCATGGGCAGTCCGAACGTATGGTCGCTGTGACGGTGTGTGACGAAGACTGCCGTGAGGCCGTCCACCGGAATTCCGCTTGCGCGCATTATATCGACCACCGGCGCGCCGGCGTCGATAAGGTATATTTTTCCGCCAACCGCAAGCAGAGTGGCGGAGCAATGACGGTCCGGCGACGGCACGCCGTGACCCGAGCCCAAAAATGTTATTTTCATATTTTTCAGCCTTTCCGCGGCGAGGATTGCCGCATACCCTTCTATACGCGTCCATTATACACCCTGCGCGGCGTTTTGGCAAGTAGAATATTGTGTAAAATCCGCGTGGGCGCTTGACAATCCCCTCCGATTGAAATATAATATACCTGAAAAAATTTTTTATCCGGAGGCATTATGACTAAGAAGAAAAACAAGGTTATCGTCCTGTCCGTGGACGCTATGGTGTACGAGGACGTCAGGTATCTCCGTACCAAGCCCAATTTCGGTATGCTGTACGAGGGCGGCTCGTCGGTCGACAAGTGCCGCACGATCTATCCGTCCGTGACCTACCCCTGCCACGTTTCCATGTCGTCAGGTACATACCCGAACAAGCACGGTGTGACCAACAACTCCGCGTTCATTCCCGGCCAGCTCAAGGACATCCCGTGGAACTGGTTTGCGGACGTCATCAAGGTGCCCGACATTTTCTCCGCCGCCAAGGCTGCGGGGCTGACCACCGCGTCGGTGTTCTGGCCTGTTACGGGCAACCACAAGGACATTGACTACCTCATCGACGAGTACTGGCCGCAGTCGGCGACCGACACACAGGAGGCCTGCTTCCTGCGTTCCGGCTCCACCCGCGAGGTGTGGGAGAAGTGCATAAAGCCGTTTGTTGACGGCGTCAAGATACGCAAGCACCCCGTCACCGACTGGTTCAACATTCAGTCGGCCTGCGCCATGATACGCAACTTCAAGCCCGACC
The DNA here is from genome assembly GCA_963640785.1 of Bulleidia sp. Lineage (GTDB taxonomy): Bacteria > Bacillota > Clostridia > Oscillospirales > CAG-272 > UMGS1002. The sequence goes on along the minus strand of CAVIBA010000055.1, from coordinate 9,008 downwards.
TGCTGCTCATTCACCCCGGCAACATCGACGCCTACCGTCACGCGACGGGAATATTCTCCGAGCGCGTCACCATGGGACTCGACGAGGTCGAGACGTTTGTCGGCATGCTGATTCAGGCGACCCGCGACGCCGGTGTATTTGAGGAGACCAACTTCTTCATTGTTTCCGACCATGGTCAGATGGACATAGTCCGTTCCATCAAGCCGAACGTTGTGTTTGCCGACCATGGTCTCATCGAGGTCAACGAGGACGGCACCATGAAGGACTGGAAGGCATACTGCCATTCGACCGGCATGTCGGCGCAGATTCGTCTCAAGGATCCCACCGACCGCGAGACATGGCAGAAGACCTACGACCTGCTCAAGTGGATGCGTGACGAGGGCATTTACGGCATCAGCGAGGTGCTGACCGCCGAGGAAACTGACGCGCGCGACCATCTGAACGGTGAGTTCTCATTCGTCATCGAGACCGACGGCTACACCTCGTTTGCCGAGGACTGGAAGCGTCCTATGATAAAGAATCTCGACATATCTGACTACCGTTTCGGCAAAGCGACTCACGGCTACCATCCGGACAAGGGGCCGCAGCCGACGCTCATCGCGTACGGCCCTGCCATCAAGAAGGGCGTGCGGCTCGAGCGTCGTCCGACCGTTGACCAGGCGCCCACCTACGCCCGCATTCTCGGCGCCGAAATGCCGTGGGCAGACGGCCACGCAATTGAGGAGATACTGAAATAAAAGTACGGCCTCGGGGCTTTGCCCCAAACCCCGCCAAGGAGGCACGCCTCGGGGCGCTGCCCCGAACCCTGCCAAGGGAGCTTTTTGAAAAAAGCTCCCTTGGAACCCGCAAAAACTTTCAAAAAAGGGCGGGTTAAGGTCTGCGAACGGACATGACGCACGGATTTAAGCGCTTAAGTGCATGCGACCCGGCATCATGTTTACAGACCAGCACCGCCCTGCTTCGCGTGCGGTGCGCTGCCGCAAAGGAGATACCCCGCCTGCGGCGGACAGCGCGCGACGGGTCGCCCCTACGGCGTGCGCGCAGGCGGTTGGCCATTGCGGCGGCGCGCTCCCGGACGCGCTGAACCCGAGGCTCCCTCCGGGAGGGAGCAGTCACGGCTTGCCGTGACTGAGGGAGAGTGCGGTGGTGAGGGGGAATCTGAACCACGGTCTGCGACTGGCGTTCTCGTAAACTGTTCATTCACCCACGCAGACCAACAAATTGCTGCGCAATTTGCGGGGTGCGATTCCGGGCCTGTACAAAAAAAGTGCGGGCAACCGAGGTTGCCCACACTTTTTTGGAGCAGGCAACGGGAATCGAACCCGCATATCCAGCTTGGGAAGCTGGTGTTCTACCACTGAACTATGCCTGCAAACTCACAACTGCTATTTTACATTATTCCGGGCGGTTTGTCAATCCCTATTTGCAAAATACTTGCCCCGCGCGCCGTTTTTGTGCGACTTTTTTCTCATTTTGAACCACTCTGTGGTTAGGAGGTAACTTATGCGTCTTGCTACATCCACCTGCATTTTCCCTGGGCGACGTCAGGGCGGCGGAACTCCGCTGACTCAGTCCATTGCCATGTGCCGCGAGTGCGGCTTTGAGGTTGTCGACCTCAACTTTTGCTTCGCCGGGAACCGCAAATGCGGCTCCAAATTCTGCTCCGACGACTGGCTCGAATACGTCGACGAGCTCGGCGAGGCCGGCGCAAAGTACGGCGTCATTTTCACGCAGTCCCACGCGCCCTACGACTCCAACCTTCGCCGCGCCGACCGTCCCATGACCGAGGAGGATCTTGCGTGGTACTATGAGTCCGTCCGACGTTCGATTTGCGCCAGCGCAAAGCTGGGCGTCAAGTGGGTTGTCACCCACGCGCAGACCGACGTGCTCGACGACGAAATGGGCTTCGAGCAGAACATCAGGACCAACATCGAATTCTACAAGCCCATTCTCGAGTGGGCAAAGAAATACGGCACCGGTATCGCCGTCGAGAACATGGCTGAGTTCCACCCGGCCAAGACGCGCCACCGCTTCACTGCCATTGTCGACGAGCAGATCGCCATCATCGACACCATCAACGACCCCGACCTCAAGGGCTGCTGGGACTTCGGTCACGCAGAATTGGTTTATCGCGACCAGACCGTGCCGCTGCGCAAGCTGGGTCACCGTCTGCGCGCGACGCACGTTCAGGAGTGCGACGGCAAGCAGGACGACCACTTCATGCCCTTCATCCGCGGCAACACGCCCTGGGAGAAGCTCATGCCGCTGCTCAAAGAGATTGAGTACCCCGGCGACTTCACCTACGAAATTCACGGCTTCTTCAGCGGCATTCCGGACGATCTGCGCATCAGCGCCGGAAAGTTCGCATATGAGGTCGGCCAGTACCTCATCGGCCTGTACGACAAGGCCTGAGGCCGGAGCGCAAACACCGTGAGCCTTACAACCTGTGCGCGCGGAGGTACTACCACATCGAGGAGTCCGGTGTCGACGCTGCCTTCCGGCGTCGCGGCGTCGGGACGGCGCTGATAGGCTTCTGCCGTGATGAGGCCGCGAAAAAGGGCTTCTCGCGCCTCGAGCTCGACGTCTGGAGTTTCGACGAGGACGCGGTAAGGTTTTACGAGGCCATCGGCTTCTCGACCATCCGCCGGTACATGGAAATGAACATATGAAAACAACCCAACCGCATGAATGCGGTTGGGTTGCTTTTTGTACTGCCGGGATTGTGCGACGGAGTTTTATATGCCGCGTCAGAGCTGGCAAATATCCTCCTGACTGAATATCCGGACGCCCGCAGCGCCGAGAACCTCGGCGGCCTGCTTGCGCTGCGCGCTTGAAATGCGCAGCACGACCGTGGCGTAATGCCCGGAAACCGCTATAAAGGCGTACATATAAGTGATATTGATGCCCGCGTCCGACAGCACCGACAGCACACGCGAAAGTCCGCCCGGCTCGTCGGGGATGGCGGCGGCCACCACGTTTGTAAAGTGGAAAACTATGTTGTTCTTCTCAAGCGCCTCGCCTGCGCGGGTCGGGTCGTCGACTATCAGGCGGAGGACGCCGAAATTCTGCGTTTCAGCCAGCGACATGGCGCGGATATCGATATTGTTTTCGGCGAGCACCGACGTGATGCGCGCCAGCGCACCGGGGGCGTTCTCAACAAAGACAGAGAGCTGTGTAATCGTCATAGCAAAACCATCCTTTCGAAAATATCAGTCGAGCAGCTTGCGGTGGTCGATGACGCGCACCGCCTTGCCCTCCGACCGCACGATGGAGCCCGGCGCGACGAGCGTCACCTTGGCCGAGATGCCGAGCAGGCTCTTAAGCTCCTCCGCGATGCCGCGCTCGACGCCCGAGAGCACCGTTGTGACATCGTTGAAGGTGGCGGGGGTGATTTCGAGCCGCACCTCGAGCGTGTCGAGGTTGTTGACGCGGTCGACGACCAGCTGATAGTTCGGCGCGAAGCCGAGGCGCAGCAGCACCGTCTCAATCTGCGACGGGAAGACGTTGACGCCGCGGATCATCAGCATATCGTCCGTCCGGCCGCGCGGCTTGGACGTGCGCACGAAGGTGCGCCCGCACTCGCAGATCTCATGCGTAATGACGCCGATGTCCTTGGTGCGGAAGCGTATGAGAGGGAAGGCCTCCTTGGTGATGCAGGAGAACACTATTTCGCCCTGCACGCCGTCCGGAACCGGCTCGCCGGTCGCGGGGTCGATTATCTCGATTATAAAATGATCCTCGTTGACGTGCATACCGTGCTGACATTCGCACTCGTACGCTACGCCGGGACCCATTATTTCGGTAAGTCCGTAAATATCATATGCGCGGATGTTGAGCTTTTGCTCGATCTGCCGCCGCATTTCCTCCGTCCAGGGCTCGGCGCCGAAGATACCGGCGCGCAGCGGCATCGCGGACGTGTCGACGCCCGCCTTTTCCAGCTCCTCGGCGATGTACATGGCGTAGGAGGGGGTACAGCAGAGTATATCCGAGCCGAAATCCCGCATTATGGTGATCTGCCGCGCCGTGTTGCCCGAGGAGACGGGGATGACCGTCGCCCCGATGCGCTCGACGCCGCCGTGCAGTCCGAGGCCGCCCGTGAACAGGCCGTAGCCGTAGGAGACGTGCACCTTGTCGGCGCGCGTCGCGCCGGCGGCGGTCAGCGCGCGGGCGCATATATCCGACCAGACCTCGAGGTCGTGCCGCGTGTAGCCGACGACTATCTGCTTGCCCGTCGTGCCGCTCGAAGCGTGCAGGCGCACGACCTCCTCCATCGGCACCGCAAACATGCCGTATGGGTAGGTGTCGCGCAGATCCTTTTTCGAGGTGAAGGGCAGGCGGCGCAGGTCGTCGAGGGTTTTTATGTCGTCGGGCGTGACCCCGGCGTCGTCCATGCGCTCGCGGTAGAGCGGCACGCGCTCGTAAACGCGGCGGACGGTGCGCTGAAGTCCCTCCAGCTGCCAGCGCTCTATTTGCTCCCGCGAGGCTGTCTCGCGGTCTTCGTTCCGGTATTTTTTGTTCATATAATGCCTCAGGAAATCAGACGTCCGTTATCCCGAAGGAGAGCGAAAACGCTTTTTTATTCAGCTCGACAAATGCGGGCCTGACCGTGCTCTCTATCGCGGAGTACCACCGCTCGGCCTCGATGCCGAGCTCGCGCGCCAGCACGCCCATCAGAACGAGATTTACCGCCTTGGCCGAGCCCGCCTGCTCGGCGATGCTCAGCGCGTCAAGCGCGACAATTCTCACGCCGCGCCCGCGCAGGCCGTCAAGCACGTCTGCGGGGTAGTCGCAGGCGCCCGAGGTGACGGGCATGGGGTCTATCTGCTGCGTGTTGGTGATTATAGTGCCGCCGCGGCGCAGGCAGCCGACCCATCTCGCCGCCTCCAGCTTTTCAAACGAGACGATATAGTCCGCCTCGCCCTCGCATATTATGGGCGCGGCGACGTCATGCCCGTATTTGACATAGGTCACGACGCTTCCGCCGCGCTGGCTCATGCCGTGCAGCTCGGACACCTTGACGTCAAAGCCCTCGTCGACCAAAATGCCGCCGAGCAGCTTGGAGGCCAGCAGCGTTCCCTGACCTCCGACGCCGACTATCATTATATTTGCACTCTGTTTCATGCTGTACTCCCTTCTCAACCGATAGCGCCGGGCGCGCACAGCTGCTCGCAGACGCGGCAGCCGGTGCACAGCGTGTCGTCGATAACCGCGCGCCCTGCCCTGAAGGACAGCGACGGACACCCGAGCTTCATACACCTGCGGCAGCCGCGGCACCTGTCGGGGTCGACGCGCAGCGGCGCGCCGGTCTTTACCGACTTGAGCAGCACGCAGGGTCTCCGCGAGATAATGACCGACGGCTCGTCCGCCGCCAGCTCCTCGCGCACTGCCGCCTCGCAGGCGGCGAGGTCGTAGGGGTCGACGACGCGCACGCGCCCGATGCCGACCGCGCGGCAGAGTGCCTCGAGGTCGACCTTGGCCGCGGGGTCGCCGCGCAGATTGAAGCCGGTGGTGGGGTTCTGCTGATGACCCGTCATGCCGGTGATGGAGTTGTCGAGTATGATGACGGTTGAATTTGTGGCGTTATAGGCTATGTTGATAAGACCCGTGACGCCCGAATGTATGAACGTCGAGTCGCCGATGACGGCCACCGAGCGGCGCTCGGTCTCGCTGCCGCCAGCCTTGTTGAAGCCGTGCAGTCCCGAGACGGACGCGCCCATGCACAGCACCGAGTCCAGCGCGTTGAGCGGCTGCTGAGCGCCCAGCGTGTAGCAGCCGATGTCGCCCATGACGGTGACTTTATTTTTGGCCAGCACGTAAAACATGCCTCTGTGCGGGCAGCCCGAGCACATGACGGGCGGACGCGCGGGCAGCGCTCCGACATCCGCGGCGGGCAGCGCGGCCTCCGGCTCGTCGAGCCCGAAGACACGGCGGACGGTCTCCGGCGAGAATTCACCGATGCAGGGGAACAGCTCGTGTCCCTCGACCGCAAGTCCCAGCGCGCGGCAGTGGCGCTCGATAATGCCGTCCAGCTCCTCAACCACGACGAGTCTTTCGACGCTCGCGGCAAAGTCGCGGAACAGCGCGGTCGGCAGCGGATTCTGCATGCCGAGCTTGAGTATGCGCGGCTGCCTGCCCTCCGGCAACCCCGCGAACGCCTCGCGGACGTACTGGTAGCATATGCCCGAGGTGACAATGCCGAGCGCGGCGCGCGCCGGACCCTCGATGCGGTTGAGCGGCGTCGTCTCGGCGAGCGCGGTCAGCGCCGCCGTGCGTTCCTCGACGACGGGGTGCTTGCGCTTGGCGTAGGCAGGCATCATTATGTACTTTTCGGGCTGCTTGACGTAGGGAACAGCCCCCGTCTCCGCCCGCTCGCCGAGCTCGACTATGCTCTGCGAGTGCGCCGTGCGCGTGCAGATGCGGAGGAGCACCGGCGTGTCGTATTTTTCGGATATTTTGAAGGCAGCCTTGGCCATGTCGCGCGCCTCCGACGAGTCGGAGGGCTCGAGCATGGGCAGCTTGGCGGCAATCGCGTAGTTGCGCGAGTCCTGCTCGTTCTGCGACGAGTGCATGCCGGGGTCATCTGCCACGCAGACGACCAGTCCCCCGCGTACGCCGGTGTAGGACAGCGTGAACAGCGGGTCGGCGGCCACGTTGAGCCCGACGTGCTTCATGGCGCAGGCGGCGCGCCTGCCGTAAAGCGACGCACCGTAAGCCGTCTCGAGCGCAACCTTCTCGTTTGGAGCCCATTCGCAGTAAATTTCCTTGTACTTGGCCGCAAATTCGGTTATTTCGGTCGAGGGGGTGCCGGGGTAGGACGAGACTACCGCGCACCCGGCCTCATATAATCCACGGGCAACCGCCTCGTTGCCTAACATAAGTTTTTTCATTTTTCACCTTTCCGCCTGTCGGGCTCACACCTCAATGCTCTCCGCCTCGGTTATCCACAGGCTGCCGTCGGCATCCGAGGGGACGTTCCAGCCGCCGCGCGGCGAGACGAACACGCTGCCGGTCAGCACGCCGTCCGGCGCGCAGCTGCGCTTGAACTGCTGCGTAAAGAAGCGGTGCATAAAGCGGACAAGCCAGTGCTTGATGGTCTCGCGGTCGTATCTGCCGCGGAAGGCGAGCGTGGCCAGCTCAAACAGCTTGGCCGGGCTGTATCCGAAGCGCACCATATAGAAGAGGAAGAAGTCGTGCAGCTCGTAGGGGCCGACGATGTCCTCGGTTTTCTGCGCGATGTTGCCGCTCACGGCGTCGGGTGGCAGCAGCTCGGGGCTGATGGGCTGTCCGACAACGGTCAGCAGATACTCCTTTGCGGCGACGAAGCGCTCGTCGTCCGCGAGAATGCGCACCATCTCGCGTATAAGCGTTTTGGGAATGGAGGCGTTGACGGCGTACATGCTCATGTGATCGCCGTTGTAGGTGCACCAGCCGAGCGCCAGCTCGGACAGGTCGCCCGTGCCGATTACAAGTCCGCGCTCCATGTTGGCGACGTCCATGAGCACCTGCGTGCGCTCGCGCGCCTGCGCGTTCTCGTAGGCGGCATCGTAGACGTTCTCAGCGTGCCCGATGTCGCGGAAGTGCTGCTTTACGCTGTCGCCGATGACAATGGTGCGCGACTCGATCTTAAGGTTCTCCATCAGCGCGAGCGAGTTTTTGTAGGTCGCGCCGCTGGTGCCGAAGCAGGGCATGGTGAGGCCGAGGACGTAGTCAGCGCCCTTTCCGAGCCGCTCGGACGCGCCGATGGCGACCATGAGCGCGAGCGTCGAGTCAAGTCCGCCCGAGACGCCGATGACGGGGCGGCAGCCGGTCTGCTTCATACGTCTTGCCAGCGCCGCGCATTGCAGCTCATATATTTGCGCCACGCGCTCGCGGCGCTCCTTCTCGTCCGACGGAATGAAGGGGTAGGGGCTTATCTTCATGCGGTCACATGGGGCGTTCTCACAGGTGAAGCTGTTGTCGAGTCCGATTGTGCGCACCTGCGAGCAGGCGTCAGAGTCGGCGACGCAGTCGCCGAAGCGGTCGATGCGCTGACGCTCGGAGCGGCAGCAGCCGAGGTCGGAGTCGGCGCAGATCATATAGTCGCCGTCTATATATTTTTCGTTCTCGGCGAGCAGCACGCCGCCCGACGCGATGGCGGAGTAGCCGCAGCAGACAAAATCCGCCGTCGACTCGGAGTAGCCCGACGAGGTGTAGACATACATAGCCATCAGCCGCGCGGACATGTCCGTCACGAGCGAGCTGCGGTAGAGATGCTTGGCCGCCATGGTCGTGCTGGCGGACAGATTGAGAATGATATTGGCGCCGCCGAGCGCGAGCATAGTCGAGGGCGGAATGGGAGCCCAGACGTCCTCGCAGATCTCGATGCCGAGCCCGAGGCCGTTGCAGTCGCGGAACACCAGCCCCTTTCCAAAGGGAATGTCGCGGCCGAGCAGGCGCACGGTGTGCGTATGCGCGCCGAGGCCGGGCGAGAAGAAGCGCTTCTCGGCGAACTCGCCGTAGTTTGGCAGGTACATTTTGGGTACCACGCCGACCAGCTTTCTGTCGGAATAGAGCAGGGCGCAGTTGAACAGCCGCCCCTCGGTGTGGATCGGCGCTCCGACGGCGACGGTGATGCCGGCCGTCTCCTGCTCCAGCTCTGCAATCGCGTTCGCGACGGCCTCCTGAAGCCGCTGACTGAAGAACAGATCTCCGCACGAGTAGCCCGTCAGCCCGAGCTCGGGCATGACCAGCACGCGGACGCCCGCCCCGCGGGCGCGGGCTATATATTTTTTTGTTTGCTCAAGATTAAACGTGACGTTGCCCGGCTTTACCTCCGGCACCGCCGCCGCAACTCTGATAACATCCTTCATAATTCCCCTCCGGTTAAAAGCACTACGACATCATATTTATTTACACTAAATGATAACACAAATATACCTCAAAGTCAATAGAGTTAGTCGACATATTGGGGAGTTCTTGTAGTGTTACAATAGATGTGAGACTGAAAAATAAAAAAGATATAGAAAAAG
>CAVIBA010000054.1:5508-11443 GCA_963640785.1 Bulleidia sp. | reverse complement strand
GGGGTGGTTACCTCGGGCTCGGGGGTGGTTGTATTATCGGTAGTGGTAGCGGCGGGAGTCGTCTCGGTGGGGGTAGTCTCGGTGGGAGCGGTCGTTTCAGCGCCGGCAACGGGCGTGCCCCACAGCTCGATCTCGGAGATGCGGAAGTAGTGCGGGTTGGCGTTGGGAGTCATGTCGGCGGAAATGGCCTTGAGCGCGTCCTCGTGACGGCAACGCAGCTGGGTTACGCCGAAAATCACATACTGTGCCCGGGTCTTCTCAAACTCTGCCGAGTACATAACGGTGTCAAGACCGTCCTCGGTGTACTTTTCGAACTTCTGTTCGCAGAACAGCTCGGTTACGGAGACGACCTTCTTGTATGTACCTTCGTTTCCGGACTCGCTGAGCCAGACGTCAAAGCCGTCGATGTTGGCGGACGAGGTGGGAATCTGAAGGAAAATATTGAAGGAATCGAGGTCGTAAATCTTGTCGAGAGCTATCTCAAAAACGTGATAGTAAATGCTGTCGTCTTTGCCGTCCTCGAAGTAGATGTTGTACTTCGTGAAGTCATCGGCAACGGCCTCGGCAGCGCTGTTTGCGATCTTGAAATCGCAGTAGGTGCCGGCAGCGTCGCCGTTGTAGCCTCTGATGCCGTCCCACATGTTGGTGGTAGTATGCTTGGACTGTGTCTTCAGAGGAAGTTCAAAGCCCATGCTGGCGCCCAGCATGGCATTGACTTTTTCATCCTCCGCAGCGCTTGCGGGGATAACAAGGGATGTGAGGATGCCTATCAGCATCACGATTGCAATGAGTTTTTTCATGGGGTTCCTCCGTTCCGTTTGGCAAAAGCTCTCTGTGAGCTGCCTTTGTAATGAAGATTATACACGAGGTGCGGGATTTTGTCAATAAGTTTGACGATTTTTTTCATGTTTCATGCCGATTTTGCGCGCATCAGTCACAATAGAGCCCGTACAACTGCCATTGTATGGTGTAAAAACGTGAAAATCGGTCACTGAATGTGAAAAAAGTGACAATTTCTATTGACGTTCTCTGTTTTATATGTTAAAATCAGATATAGCGACGCAAAATTCCGTCAAAACAACACCGAAAGGAACCTCCACGAAATGAAGCACACCGAAGAGCGGCGTCAGAGCATACTTCAGCTGCTGCGCACGTCAAAAAAATTGTCGATTGAGCAGGCCATGAGCGCGCTCGACGTATCCGAGTCCACCGTTCGCAGGCTGTTTGCCCAGCTCGAAGCCGAGGGACTTGCCATTCGTACCTACGGCGGAATATGCTTCAACGACGCAGTTTCCGGGGTGAACGAATACTCCTTTGAGCTGACCAAGCTGCACAATCCCGACGCCAAAACCCGCATCGGCAAAGCTGCAGCGCAGTTGATACAGTCCGGGGACATCGTCTACCTCGACTCGGGAACGACCGTCATGGCGTTGTGCGCCGAGCTGCGCAGCATATTCGCCCGCGCCGAGGAGACCGACGCCGCCGAGCACGCGCTGCTGAAGCAAAGGTACGACAACGTCACGGTATTCACGCACTCGCTCGTCAACCTCAACACGCTGAAGAAGCACATGCGCGTCTACCTCATCGGCGGTGAGTACCGCAACAGCCGCCGCGATTTCTGCGGTTATCTGACCGAGGAGGCCATCAAAAACCTCCGCTTCACAAAATGCTTCATCGGGGCGGACGGTTACAGCGAAACGTCGGGCATTCTCGCCTCGGATTTCTACACGGCGCGCATAAACCAGCTTGTCGCGCAGAACTCCGCCTACCGCATTCTGCTTGTCGACTCGACGAAATATCAGAAAAACTCCATAGTCTGCTACGCCCCCTTCTCCGAGATGAACTGCCTCGTCTCCGACGACGGCCTGCCCGAGAGCACGCGCCGCCTGTTCGGCGAGCTCGGAGTCGAGGTCATCACGGCGTAAAGAAAGACAGCCCCGGACACAGCATTCTGCGGTGTCCGGGGCTTTGTGTTCAATTAGTCTTCCGTGTACACTCTGACAGGCTTAAGCGTTAGCTTGAGTGGGTGTAAAATATCGGTTATTCAGTTGAAATAAGCATCAGGCGCTTCATTTTCGGGCGAATACACGACGGCGACACAGGGCTGCAGTGAGCACCGTTCCCATGACGCCGCCGCACACGATTTCTCCGAGCGCCACTCCTGCGGCAGCGAGATACCACACGGTGTCGACCTTGTAGACCCACACCAGCATCGGTGTCACGATGAGGACGTTCGCCACTATCGTCGGGACGGGGGCGAGGTAGGGGTAGCGGCGCAGGGCGTAGGCAAGCGCAGCTCCTATCAGCGTTGCGAGACTTCCGAAAATCACGTCGAGCCACACGCCGCCGCTCACGAGGTTGGAAACAAAGCAACCTATCGCAAGTCCGGGGATGGCCGCCGGTGTGAAGACCGGTAGCACGCACAGCATTTCCGAAATCCGGAACTGCACCGCGCCGGACGAAAGTCCGCACGCACTCGAGATCAATGTCAGAACCACGTACAGCGCGGCGATGACGGCGGCGCGGCAGATAAACGCCGCACTGCTTCGCATTTTTGTGTTCATTTTTTACTCCTTAGTTTTTATTAAGGTGAGGATGGTTACGAACTCACCTGCTATGTCAGTTCCCGCGCTTAAGGCGGCTCAGCGCCGCGCGGAAATCAGCATACATATAAAGCGACCCGAGCGCCACGAGCGGGACATCGCCCGCGCGGCAGTAGTCGCACGCCGCGGCGAGCGCCGCGTCCATGTCGGGGTAAGCGGCGGCGGGTATTCCCTGCTCCTCGAACTCGGCCGCGTAGCGCACGCCGTCAAGCGCGCGCGTATTGTCGGGCGTGACGCAGAAGGCGCGCTCCGCTACCTCTGCCAGCATGCCGACCATACCGCGATGATCCTTGTCGGCCAGCACTCCGGTCAGCAGCGCGACCCGGCGGCCGTGGAATATGCCGAGTATGCTGTCGACCGCGGCGCGGATGCCCTGCGGGTTGTGCGAGCCGTCGTAGATTATGACGGGATTATCGCCCAGCTTCTCAAAGCGCGCCGGCCAGCGCGTTTCCGCGAGGCCGCGGCGCAGCGCCTGCTCGTCGACCGGGAAGCCGCGTGAGGCGATGAGCGGCATTGCCGCCACCACGCTTGCCGCGTTCTGCGGCTGATAGAGACCGAGCAGTGATATATGCAGGTCGCGGTACTTGCCGAAGCTGAAGGTCGTGCCCTCGAGCGTCGGGCGGACATCGGTCAAAAGGTCATAGTTGACGTGGTAGAAATCCGCTCCGAGCCGCGCCGCCGCAGACGAGATGACCCCGCCCGCCGCTGCGTCCCGTCCGCCCCAGTGGACGGGACAGCCCGGCTTGATTATGCCCGCCTTCTCAGCGGCGATCTTCTCGACGGTGTCGCCGAGGAATTTTGTGTGGTCAAGCGCTATCCCCGTTATAACGGACAGCACCGGGTTCTCAATTATGTTGGTCGCATCGAGTCTGCCGCCCATACCGACCTCGAGCACCACCACCTCGCACGCATGTCGGCGGAAATACTCAAAGGCTATGGCGGTGATTATCTCGAACTCTGTCGGCTTTTGCTCCATGCGCTCGACGAGCGGCCTGACAAGCCCCGTAATCTCGGCGAGCTCGTCGTCCGGGATGTCGACGCCGTCGACGCTCATGCGCTCGTTGAAGCGCAGGACGTAGGGCGAGGTGTAAAGCCCCGTGCGGTAGCCTGCCGCGCGCAGCACCGACGCCGTCATAGCGCAGAACGAGCCCTTGCCGTTCGTCCCGGCGACGTGTATGAAGCGCATGCCGCGCTGCGGGTTGCCGAGCAGCTCGCACAGGCGCGTTATGCGCTCAAGCCCCGGACGGCTGCCCATCCAGCTTACAGACTCAATATACTCAATTGCCTCACGATAGTTCATTTTACTCTGTCCTTCAGTTGTTCAATGTGTGACGATATTGCGGGCACCCTCAGGAGCAATACTATCAGCATTCCCTCGAGCACTCCGATAACGGAATAGGTCAAAAGCCGCCAAAGCATGAGCTCCGCGAGCCCCATGTCATATTCCGACAGGTACCACGACGCGAGCCCTATGGATTTTATCGCGACCGACCCCGTCAGATGTGCCAGCGCGGTTGCGAGCGCGCAGGAGAGCCAGCGCGGGCGCTTGACTATGTATGTCGCGACAAGCCCCGACGCAAGGCCGACCATGCCCGCCCCCAGCGTCACCACCGGGTTTACGGAATAGCCGTAGAGCAGGCAGCCGACCACGTCGGCGACCACTCCCACAGACGCGCCGACTACCGGACCGAAGCATATTCCGGCGAGCAGTATCGGCAGATTTTCGAAGCTGAGCCGGATTATCTGCGAGAACGGATTCGGAATCTGCAAATATTTCCCGAGTATCAGGCTCATTGCCGCAAGCAGTGCGGCGACTGTCATAATTTGCAGGCTGCCGAACACGGCTGTCCTGCGCTTTGCGTTTTGCTTTTCAGACATACAAAAAACCTCCTTCTTCCCATACTCAATATGGCAAAAAAGAGGCGTACCGCAAGGCTGATCGGGCATGTTCCGGAGCGCACTGCCGCGACGGTGAAGCTAAACCTTTATGTTGCCGTATGAAGCGGGATGCAGAGCCCTGACCGCAGGAAAATCCCTTCGTCCGGCTGACAACTCCCCGTTCAGCCGGCACTTTACGCCCGGACTCTTACTCTTCAAGCAAATTGCACGCTTTGCGTGCGTGGATATTATACACCCGCCCGCCCCCTGTGTCAAGGGGCGGGCGGGCTTTTAGAAAAAAATTATTTCAGGTTTGCAATCGAAGTGTTGATGGTGTTCAGAGCCTTTTCCATGATACGGACGCCGGTCTTGTAGCTACTGGACCAGTTGTTGATGGGGGTCGTGTTCGTGCAGACGTTGCGGAACAGCGACCATGATAACTGCTGCAGCTCGGTGCTGAACAGACGACCCATGTCGATGCGTACGCCGGCACGGATTATGTCGTACATCTGGGATGCCTCGTTGTCGGAGGAGTACTTCAGCTTCATGGAGGTCTCGAACAGCATGGGCGTCACGTTGCGGTAGCCCTCGGAACACAGGCACTCAAGGGTAGCGGCGGCCACATCGGGGTTCTTGCAGGAGGCGGAAATCTCGTACATCGTGTAGGGGAATGCCATGCAGGTGATGTACTCTTCCTGAGCCTCGTTGTACTTCGGAACGGGAACGATGCCGTACTCAAAGGTTATGTCGTCCTTGCGCAGCAGTCCCATGTAGGAGCGGTCGAGCGTGAACAGCGTGTAGCCCTTTGCGAACACAGCACCGGTGGAGCCGTGGTAGCCGTCGTTGCTGTTGTGCATGAAGGAGGTGATGTCCTCGAGCAGGCGGATCGTCTTCTCAGAGTTGAAGGAATCGGAGATGACGAGCTGGTCGTTTGCATCCTTGACAACGGACTCAAGGCCTGCGGCGGTGAAGAATGCGTCGTAGTGGATAGAGGCGGTGCAGAATCCGTAGGCGTCGTCAGCGTCCTTCTGGCCATCGCCGTTGCGGTCGTCGTAAAGGTTGGACGCCATCTCGAACATCTTGGTGTAGGTCCACGCGCCGGAGTTAACCAGATCGTAGGGGTTCTCGAGGTTGTTGTCGGTAATGAGCTGCTTGTTGAAGAACATGGCGTACATGAAGTGCAGCATGTTCGGGGAAATGTCGCCGGACGCGAAGTAGAGGCGATCATTTATGGTTGCCTGGTCGATGAGGGAATCCGGCCACCAGGGCTTATCGAAATCGAGGTACTGCTGCGATCTCAGGTCAAGCGCAAAGCCCTTGACGGCGATGGACGCGCCGGTCATGCTGTAGCCTGCGAAGATGTCGTACTCTCCGCCAGACTTGATGCTCGCCTCAGCGGCATTGATCCAGGAGGTCTGGTTGTTGTAGTCGCCCTTTTGCTCTATGTAGTTGAG
>CAVIBA010000054.1:0-5498 GCA_963640785.1 Bulleidia sp. | reverse complement strand
GTGACGCGGAGACGGGTCTCGGTGTTGAGGTTACGCAGGTAAATGGCATCGCTTACGATGTCGCCGGTCTGCTCCTTGACCGCAAACTCAGGCTGCTCGGAGTTCCAGCACAGGATGGAGACAGTCTTGCCGAAGTTGAGGTTGTCGGGAAGGTCGTCCTTGAGGTAGCCGGCGTCGTCAACATTGCCGTCAGGTCCGGTGGTTTCGCCGGAGTTGTCGCCGGGGGTGGTATCGCTGCCCGGTGTGTTTCCGTCGCCGGACGACGTGGTTGTATCAGCGCCGTCTGAAGGGGTGTTTGCACAGGCGATGAGCGTCGCCGCAAGCATCAGAAGCACAAGTACAAACGCAAGTGTTCTTTTCATTGTTTTTCTTCCTTTCTTGAATTTTCCGCCGTTCTGTCAGACGGTGAGACTATAAATAATGTACATTTAGATTATAACTCATATAACCGCTATTGTCAACAAAATAATGAAAAACAGCCGTTTATATAAATATTGCAACCAAAAACCGCAAAATATCATTGACTCTCGGTCAAAAAAGTGATAAAATAACTCACATCTGCAAACACTTAACAGGAGCCGGAAATGCAACTGCCAACCATCCGCTACGCGCTCGACCGCACCCGCGAGGCCGACAGCACAATACCCATACACATACACCAGACGTGGGAGCTGGTCTATTATCTGTCCGGCTCCGGTCAGAGCCGCATCGAGGACACGGTGTACAGCTACTCCGCAGGCAACATCTGTCTGGTGCCGCCCGGAATGGGGCACAGCGAGGTCATCCGGAAACAGACGCACGTGGTCTTCTGCACGTTCGAATGTCCCGAGGACGGCATCGACTGCCGCTGCGGCATGTACAAAGGCGACGACGAGTCAGCGGCGCTGATACAGCACATTTCAAAAATCAAATACCTTCGCGACGACGTCGAGGCGACCGTTGCCTCGCTCTACCTTTCGATAATACTGACGCGGCTTGCGGCGCAGTCGGGACTTGAGGGCGCGGCGGCGCCGTCCGACGGCCGCTCGCTCGAGAGCGCCTGCCAGTACATATACGAATACTACAACACCAACATCGACCTGCCGGGACTTGCCGCGACAGTCGGCTACAGCTACGACCGCTTCCGCCACATTTTCCGCGAGCGCTACGGCATTCCGCCCAAGCAGATGATACTTTACAGGCGACTCAGCGCCGCCAAAAATCTGCTGCGCGGCAACGGCAAAATCACCAACATCGCGCGCCAGTGCGGCTTTTCCTCGACATCGCAGTTCAACGCCGCCTTCCGCCGCACGCAGGGCATGACGCCGAGCGAATACCGCCGCCGTGACAGGGCGACGTAAGGCGTCGAAGCGTTGCATACAAATGGCGCGCTCACCTCCGAAGCAGCGCGGTGAAGCCACAAACGCCTCCCAAATGTCCGCATAAAATATCCCTCTATGCCCCATACTAAGCAGTATGGGGCATATTTTTATGGTTCAGGCGCGCAATGCGCGGTGGAGCCCTATTTCACCGTGGGGGATTTTTCACGTGAACATGCAGGATATAAAGTCCGCCGGTGCCGCATATCGCGGCGTGCCGAAGCGGATGTTGGATATAATAATTTCACTTTTTGCCATAGCTCTGACCGCGCTGCCCATGCTCGTTTGCGCGCTGGCGGTCTATGCCGAGAGCGGCGGGCCCGTGATATTCCGCCAGTGGCGCATGGGGACGGACAGGCGGCCGTTTATCTGCTTCAAATTCCGCACCATGACAAACGACGCGCCGCACAGTTGCGCAACAGCCGAGCTGCGCTCGCCCGAGCGCTACATCACGCGGGTCGGTGCTGTCCTCCGCGCGACGAGCCTCGACGAGTTGCCACAGCTGTTCAACGTGCTACGCGGGGACATGAGTCTGATCGGGCCACGGCCCGTCATATGCGAAGAATGCGAGCTTATCGGACTGCGTGCCCGCCTCGGCGTCTACAACATACGCCCCGGCATGACGGGGCTCGCACAGGTGCGCGGCCGCGACTCGGTCTCGATACGGCGCAAGGCGGCGTATGACACGCAGTATATGGAGCACATGTCGCTCTCGCTCGACGCGCGGCTGCTCTGGCGGACGCTGATAAACGTGGCAAACCGGAGCGACATCCGCGAGGGGACCGGCGACGCGGGCGATGCCGGAGACACAGCGCGTGCCGGAAGCGTCGGGAATTCCGTAATCACAGACAACACCGAAAACGCAAACGACACCGGAAGCACCGACGGCGGGACGGGGCATGGATAAACGGGCGGTTGCGCGTTCGGCGGTTGTCGCCGTCGTCTCACAGGGCGTGACGACGGCCGTCAGCGCGCTGACGGTTCTGCTGCTCGCCGGACGGCTCGACGAGGTGCAGTACGGGCTGTGGCAGTTCTTTTTGCTGATCGGCGGCTATTCGGGGCTGTTCCACCTCGGGCTGTGCGACGGCGTCTACCTCTCCTGCGGCGGCAGCGACTACACGTCGCTCGACCTGCCGCGTCTCGGCACGCTGCTGCGCGGAATGACAGCCATACAGCTCGCCGCCGCGGCAGTTCTCTCCGCCCTCTCGGCGCTGACGCTCGGCGGCGGGCGCATGTGGGCGGTCATTCTGGCGCTCATTTACATGCCGCTGTTCAACGCAAACGCCTATCTCGGCTGTCTCGCGCAGGCGACGGGTCACTGCACGCGCTATTCCGTCTCGGTCATGCTCGACCGGGTCTGCTTTGCCGCGGGGACGGCGACGGCGGCGCTCGGCGGCGTCACCGACTTTAGGGTGTACGCCGGGATATGCATTTTCTCGAGGCTTGTCTCGGCGGCGTTTCTTGCGTTCACCGAGCGGCGCGTCGTGACAGCGCCGCACTGCCGCGTAGACGGGCTCGGGCGCGAGCTGCGTCCGGGCGCGCGGCTGCTTGTCGCCAACCTCGCAGGACAGCTCTGGGCATCGGCTCCGCGCTGGGCGATACTCTGGCGCATGGGCGAGGCGGAGCTCGGGCGCGTGTCGCTGCTTATCACGCTCTCCGGAATGCTGACGCAGGTGGCGTCACAGCTTGCGATGGTGCTGTTCCCTGCCCTTCGGCGTGAGGACGGCGCGGCACGCGCGCGACTGCTTTGCAAGCTCGGCGGCACGATACGGCTCGCGCTACCGGCGGTGCTGTTGTTTCTGCGACCGCTCGGTCGGCTTATCGGGCTGATTCTGCCGCGCTACGCGCCCGACGCCTACCTTCTCGCCGCACTGCTCCCCGCCGGAATTCTCGACGCGCACACGCAGCTGGTCAGTCTGACCGAGATGAAGGTGGCGCGCCGCGAGGGGCGCATGATGGCGCTCGAGCTCGCATGCGGCGGACTCGGACTTGCACTCTGTCTCGGCGCGGCGGCGCTCGGCGGGGATCGCCTCACGGTGCTGCTTTTTGCCGCGCTCTGCGCGGCGGTGCGCTGTGTCGCGGCGACGGCCTGCACCGAGCCCGCCGGTCGCATGACCGAGACGGTGCGCACGGCGGCGTTCGCGCTCGTCTGCATCGTCTCAATCCCGCTGAATCTTTACGTCGGAACGTGGTGCTTTGCCGCGCTATATGTACTCTACCTGTCGCTCACTCTCATACTGCGCCGCGCGCGGCGCGCGCAGGGAGCGGAGGCGTAGCGGGCACGTGGGCGCGCCAACCCGGAGTGTCAATCAGAAAAACGCGCGACATCCCCAAGCCGGAATCACGTACACCCGTGCCGTCCAAACCAGCGTCCCACAAAAAACCGCCGGGAGCACAAATCTGTGCTCCCGGCGGTTTTTTACCGAAGTTTGACGCTGCCTCAAACGCGCACGCAAAATCAGGCTTTTTTCGGCCAGTATACCATGACAACAGGCGGGCAGCAGTAATCGACGCCCTTCATGTGCAGCCCCTTTTCGTACGCCTCGCGGACAACGGCCATTACAAAATACCTCGTCGCGTCTGTGTACCTGAACAGCTCGGGAACGGATGTCAGATGCTTCGGCAGCGGCGTCTTCATCGCACTGATAAAGGAGGCAAACTCGTCTCCGACAGCCGCCTGCAGCTCCACGATCGCCTCCCACACAGCCGTGCAGACCTCGTCGTAATCCGCTTTTTTCAGAACCGGAATAGCCACGCCGAGTCCGCCCGGCGTGCTCCGCAGCATCCCGAACCTCTCGAGCGTCGGGATGTAGGCGGTAAATTCGTTCGGAATCTCCGAGCTTTCCGGCGGCACGCCGGTGTAAACATCCCAGAGCAGCGCGATAATGTGCTTAAAATACAGCTTGTACGCGCCGCCGTAGCGGCAGGGACAGTCCCAGAGCGTGGTGTCGAACTCACAAAGCCGCACGCGCCGCTCGCCTCCGTCGACAAATGCCTCGGACGTGCGGCTGCCGCCCCACACGGCGTACTCTGCCGCCTCATCATACCCGCGCGAATCGTAACCGGCATCAAACGCGGTCGCCTGCGCGATCCAGCGCCCGCCGTCCCTGCGCGCCGGGAACTTCGGCGGGCCTTCCCTGCCGGTCACGGAATGCTTGAAGTCCTGAAGCGCCATCAGAACGGCGAATCTGTCAAGCTCCGTCCGCTCGCGCCCGCCGAGCGCCGCCACAAACGGCATTTTTGCTATGCGCTCGGACATTCCCCCGACGATGCTCCATATGACCTCAAAATGCCGATGCACAAAGTCGAGCTGCGGGCGGAAACGCTCGAGCGCCGTCTGCGGCTTTGTGATGATGAAGTCGGTGTACACCCGCCCGCTGTCCGTCCGCACCATAAGCTCGCCGCTGACCAGCTTTTCTATTATCGGCTCGATGTAGGCCGCGGGGATGCCTATCGCCCGCGAAAGCTCGCTGACGCTCACCGGCTTATCGTAGGCAAGTATCAGAAGGTTCTGCGCGATCAGATCGTCCTCGACAAGCGAGGTCGGCTCGTAATTTTTGCCGTCCCTGCCGCCCCAGGCTAAATCCAGTCTTCCCGGAATATAATTTTCTCTCGGTTCCATAGTTTCAAGCCCTTTCTTCACCTGATCCCGGCCTGCGTAAAGCCTGCTCTTGACGGTGCCCTCGGGTATGCCGAGCCCCGCCGATATTTCGGCAACGCTCTGCGAGCCGAAGTAATACCGCACCATGACCTCCCGCGTGATGTACGCCAGATGGTTCAGCTCCCTGCGCACCCTCGCCGCCTCCTCGGACGAGGCGTACTCCTCCTCGTCCGAGGCCGACGAAAGCAAATCCGACACGTCGTCGAGGTTCACTGTGACAGGCGCGCGGTATTTGCGCCGCAGGCTGTCGTTGTACTTGTGGAGGAGCGTGTTCGAGAGCCACGTTTTCGGGTGTGTGATGACGCCGCCCTTATGCAGGCAGGCAAAGGCCGCGAGCATGGTTTCGCCGGCAAGATCCTCCGCGTCCGTCTGCGAGCCGCATTTCGACACCGCAAGCCGCATCAGGTAATCGTAATATTGAATTATTTCGTCTTTGTTCATGTTTGCCTGCTTTCCGGAATGCTTTTGAACGTTCACAC
>CAVIBA010000053.1:6599-11575 GCA_963640785.1 Bulleidia sp. | reverse complement strand
ACTTGATGGTGCGAACCATCTGGCTGGTGTAGGAGTTCTCGTTGTCGTACCAGGAAACGACCTGAACCTGATAGGTGTCGTCGTCGATCTTAGCGACCATGGTCTGGGTAGCATCGAACAGGGAGCCGTAACGCATACCGATAACATCGGAGGAAACGATCTCGTCCTCGTTGTAGCCGTAGGACTCATTGGAAGCAGCCTTCATAGCGGCGTTGATGCCTTCCTTGGTAACATCCTTGCCCTTGACAACAGCCACGAGAATGGTGGTGGAGCCTGTGGGGGTAGGAACACGCTGAGCGGAACCGATCAGCTTGCCGTTCAGCTCGGGAATGACAAGGCCGATAGCCTTAGCAGCACCGGTGGAGTTCGGAACGATGTTCTGAGCGCCGGCACGGGATCTTCTCAGGTCGCCCTTTCTCTGGGGACCGTCAAGGATCATCTGGTCGCCGGTGTAAGCATGAACGGTGGTCATGATACCGGACTGGATGGGAGCGTATGCATTCAGAGCCTGAGCCATGGGAGCGAGGCAGTTGGTGGTGCAGGAAGCAGCGGAGATGATCTTGTCCTCGGAGGTCAGGGTGTTGTGGTTGACGTTGAAGACGATGGTCTTGAGGTCATTTCCGGCAGGAGCGGAGATAACGACCTTCTTAGCGCCGGCGTTGATGTGAGCCATGGACTTCTCCTTAGAGGTGTAGAAGCCGGTGCACTCCAGAACGACGTCGACATCCAGCTTACCCCAAGGGCAGTTGTTGGCGTCCTTCTCGGCGTAGATCTTGATCTCCTTGCCGTCGACGATGATGGAATCCTCGGTAGCGGAGACAGTGTGCTTACCTTCGCCGATTCTGCCGCAGAAAGAACCCTGAGCGGTATCGTACTTGAGCAGGTGAGCAAGCATCTTGGGGCTGGTGAGGTCGTTGATAGCGACTACCTCATAACCCTCAGCGTCGAACATCTGACGGAAAGCCAGACGACCGATACGGCCGAATCCGTTAATAGCAACTTTAACAGACATTTTGGAAATCCTCCATATTAATAATTTTGATTTTCGAACACTTGTGGGAGGAAATCATTCCCACCCAAATACATATTATATCTCAAAACTTCCGAATATACAAGGGTTTCGTTGAAATTTTATCAAATACCGTTAGTTTGCAAATGATTTTGGCTTTGAAAACGCAGTTTGTGTGCAAAATCACAACAGTTTCAGGGGCGGTGGGGCTGTTTTTGCGCTTTTGCGAGCCTTGCGCGGTGTCTGCACTCCCTCAGCGTCAGGCGGACGAAGGCGGGAAGCGCCGTGGCGCGGCGCAGTCTTGACGGGTCGGAGGCGATGCGCCACAGCCATTCGAGCCCCATGCGACGGACGGGAGATGGCGCTCTTCTGACGCAGCCGGCCCACACGTCGACAGAGCCGCCGAGCGCCATTGCGAGGCGGACGGAGGTCAGGCGGTGGCGGTTTTCGATTATCCAACGCTCCTGCCGCGGCGAGCCGAGGCAGACGATGAGCAGTCCCGCCCCCGAGGCGTTGACGGACTCGACTATGGCGTCGTTCTCACCGCCGTCCGGGTCGAAGTAGCCGTGATGTGCGCCGCTGACGATGAGCCCCGGAAAGCGGGCGCGCAGCGCCTCGGCCGCCATGTGCGCGACGGGCGGCTGCTCCGTCCCGCCGAGCAGGTAGACGCCGACGCCGTAGCGGGAGACGAGCGAGAGCGCCGTCTCGCCGAGCTCGATGCCGGGCAGGCGCTCGGGCAGCGGAGTGCCCAGCCGTCGTGCCGCCCAGACGGTGCCGACGCCGTCCGCGACGTTGAGGTCGCCGGAATTGAGCAGGCTGTTGACCTCGGGGTCGGCGGCGCTGCGGCAGAGCATTTCGGGGTTGGGGGTGAAAACGGCCACGGGGCGGGGGAGTCGGTGCGTCAGCGCACGCTCGAGACGCGCGGCGGCTTCCTCGCGGTTGACCTTGTCCAGTCGCACGCCGAGCACAGTTACCTGTCCGGGGTAGTACATTTCGTCCATTTTGTGTTTTCCTCCTTGACAATGTGGCGGTTATGATATATAATAAACTATTATTAGAATGAGTAAATGTCTTCATATTATGCAGACAGGTTTGCGGCAGCACCGGTGCGGTGTAATACACTGCCCAGACTACGAAAGGCGAAAAAATGGCACAGGATAAAAAAATGGTAGAGCAGATCACGTCCATGGACGTTGACTTTGCTCAGTGGTACACCGATGTGGTGAAGAAGGCAGAGCTTGCCGACTATTCGGGCGTGAAGGGGTGCATGGTCATCCGTCCCTACGGATACGCCATCTGGGAGAACATTCAGCACGACCTCGACGCGAGATTCAAGCGTCTGGGGCACGAGAATGTTTACATGCCCATGTTCATCCCCGAGTCGCTGCTCCAGAAGGAGAAGGATCACGTTGAGGGCTTTGCGCCCGAGTGCGCGGTCGTGACTATGGGCGGGCAGACGCAGCTTTCCGAGCGTCTGATTGTGCGTCCGACGTCCGAGACGCTGTTCTGCGAGCACTACAAGAACATAATTCACTCCTACCGCGACCTGCCCAAGCTGTACAACCAGTGGTGCAACGTCGTGCGCTGGGAGAAGACGACGCGTCCCTTCCTGCGCACCTCAGAGTTTTTATGGCAGGAGGGGCACACCATGCACGAGACCGAGGAGGAGGCGCGCGAGGAGACGCTGCGCATGCTCAAGTGCTATGAGGACTTCTACCGCGAGTCTTTGGCGATTCCGGCAGTTGTCGGTCGCAAGACAGAGAAGGAGAAGTTTGCGGGTGCGATGGAGACCTACACCATCGAGCCGATGATGCACAACGGTGTTGCACTTCAGGGCGGCACGTCGCACTATTTCGGCGACGGATTTGCGCGCGCGTTTGACATCACCTATACCGACCGTGAGAACAAGGTGCGCTACCCGCATCAGACGTCGTGGGGTGCATCGACGCGCATGATAGGCGCTATCATCATGACGCACGGCGACGACAACGGACTTATTCTGCCGCCTGCCGTAGCGCCCATACAGGTTGCGATCATCCCGATTGCGCAGCACAAGGAGGGCGTACTTGAGGCGGCCGGCAGTCTGCGCGAGCGGCTTGCGGACAAGTTCCGTGTCAAGCTGGACGACAGTGAGAATTCGACCGGATGGAAGTTCTCGCAGTACGAGATGAAGGGGGTACCGGTTCGTCTGGAGCTGGGGCCGCGCGACATTGAGGCGGGTTCCTGCGTGCTTGTCAGCCGTGTGACGCGCGAGAAGGTAGTTGTTTCGCTTGACAACATCGAGGAGGCGGTTGCCGAGGCTCTGGCACGCGTTCACGACGAGCTTTACGAGCGCGCGCTTTCCAACCTTCACAACCGTACTCACGACGCGCATTCCTACGAGGAGTTCCTCGACATTGCAGAAAATCAGTCCGGCTTTATCCGTGCCATGTGGTGCGGTGACTCCGCCTGCGAGGACAGGCTCAAGGATGTGACCGGCGGCGTCAAGTCGCGCTGCATACCCTTCAGCGAGGATCACATCTCCGACGTCTGCGTCTGCTGCGGCAAGCCCGCCAAGCACATGGTTGTCTGGGGGAGACAGTATTAAGGGGAGTTCCGCCGTCTGCGGGCGGCCAGCGTGAAGGAGAGTTCTGCCGTCTGCGGACGGCGGCCAGCGCTGCGCGGCGCTGGACCCGCCCGTTTTTGAATGTTTTGCGGGGTCTCGGGGGGCTTTTTCAAAAGCCCCCCGAGCGGGGTTCGGGGCAAAGCCCCGAGGCGCGTCCCCTTGGCGTGCCCCGGAATCATTATATTTAGGAGGTAGTCGTGAGGCGGTTCAGAGATATTGCGCGGGAGACGCTGAGCAACATCCGGCGGATGGATTTTGCGCTGCTGGCGGCTACTTCGGCGCTGTCGTTGGCGAGCATCCTGACGCTGGCCGGCGGATATTCGTCATTTGGCGTGAAGAGAATAGTCATGCAGTTCGGCGCGACGTGCGTCGGGTTTGTTTTCATGCTGCTTATCGCGTCGATAGACTACCGCGTGATTGCGCAGAAGCTGGGCGTGGTCATATACGGCGCGTCGCTGCTTTTGCTCGTGGTTACGCTGATATTCGGCACGAGCGAGGGCGAGAACAAGAGCTGGCTCTACCTGCCGCTCATACCGTTCGGCATACAGCCGTCCGAGTTTATAAAAGCGTCGCTGCTGCTGACGTTTTCGTACCATTTGTACCGTGTCCGGACGCAGATCAACCGCCCGCTTGTGCTGCTGACGCTGTTCGCACACATAGGCGGGTATGTCGGGCTGATACTGCTTTCCGGCGACCTCGGCGTGGCGCTGGTCTACCTCGGAATATGCGTCGTCATGTTGTTCTGCGCGGGACTTTCAATGTGGTACTTCGCCGGTGGGTCAGGGGTGCTTGCGCTCGCCGCGCCGCTCGGCTGGAAGCTGCTGCGCGAGGATCAAAAGGCGCGCATACTCGTCGGCTTCAACCCCGACATCGACCCGCTCGGCAAGGGCTATCAGCCGATAAAGAGCCGGTCGTCGGTCGCGAATGGCGGAATTTTCGGGCGCGGCATGTTCGGCGGGAGCGTCTATAAAACGTACGCCGCCTCGCATACCGACTTCATTTTCGGCACGTTCTGCGAGAAATTCGGGCTTGTCGGCGCGCTGGCGGTCGTAGGACTGCTCGTGTTCATCGTGCTGCGCGTCATCAGGCTGGCACGCTCCTGCCGCGGCGACTGCGGAACCTACATCTGCGCCGGATTTGCCGGAATGATAGTGGTGCAGTCGATTGAAAACATCGGAATGTGCCTCGGCATGCTGCCGGTTGTCGGCATCACACTGCCATATATGAGCTACGGCGGCTCGTCCGTGCTCGCCATATACATCATAACCGGCGTCGTTCAGAGCGTCGCGGTGCATCGCAACCGCTACCATGTGGTAGACAATTATTGAATATTGGGTCATAAAAAGCCTCCCCCGCGAATAT
>CAVIBA010000053.1:0-6589 GCA_963640785.1 Bulleidia sp. | reverse complement strand
GAATATATTGCAACAGAAGTCAGCGATATACGCAGGGGAGGTTTTACATATGTTCATTTATTCGGTGCGTGCCGGGACACTCAAATTCGTAGGCGTGATATGCGTGGCGCTCGTGGCGCTGATAACGCTTCTCGCCTTCATGCCGACCATCCGCGGCATTGACAATACCGGAAATACCAGCGCCGGCGCGGCGGCGTCGGGCAAGCAGAGCATACGCTACGAAAAGGTCAAGAGCGCCGAGGACGTGGTGCAGTTCCTCGCGCAGTTTGGCTGGGAGACCAAGGGTCAGCCGGTTGAGGTTCAGGAGGTGACGATACCGTCCGAATTTGACCGCGTCTTCACCAACTACAACGAGCTCCAGAAGCAGCAGGGACTCGACCTGTCGCGCTACCGCCGCAAGAAAGCCACGCGCTACACCATGGAGATCACCAACTACGGCGACTACAACGGAACCGTATGGGCGAACGTCATAGTGTACCACGGCCAAGTCATCGGCGGCGACGTCTGCTCAGCCGATATGACCGGGTTTATCCACGGATTTGAGGTGAAATGAAAAAATACCGCGATCAGTTGCGATCGCGGTATTTTTGTTTGTCAGACGGCCTTTTCCATCTTCTCCCTCACCGCCGCGAGGAATTCGACGGTGTTGACGGCGTTGACTTTGTCGCCGGGGGTGACGAGGCCGGTCAGATCCTTGGTCATGGTGCCGGATTCGATGGTGTCGAGGCAGGCTCGCTCGAGCCTGTCGGCAAAGCTGCAGAGCTCGGTGGTGTCGTCCAGCTCGCCGCGCTTGCGCAGAGCGCCCGTCCAAGCGAAAATGGTCGCCATGGGGTTGGAGGAGGGCTGCTCGCCCGCGAGATAACGGTAATAGTGGCGCGTGATGGTGCCGTGGGCGGCTTCGTATTCGAAGTTGCCGTCGGGCGAGACGAGAACCGAGGTCATCATGGCGAGCGAGCCGAACGCGGTCGAAACCATGTCGCTCATGACGTCGCCGTCGTAATTCTTGAGCGCCCAGATGAAGCCGCCGCGCGAGCGGATGACGCGCGCGACAGCGTCGTCGATGAGCGTGTAGAAATACGTGATGCCCAGCCGCTCAAACTCGGCGCGGTAGTCGCTGTTGTATATCTCCTCGAATATCAGCTTGAAGGTCTGGTCGTACTTTTTCGAGATTGTATCCTTGGTCGAGAACCACAGATCCTGCCGCGTGGCTATGGCGTAGTTGAAGCAGGAGTGCGCGAATGCGCGGATGGAGTCGTCCTTGTTGTACATGCCCTGAAGCACGCCCGCACCGTCGAAATCAAATATCGGCTGGCGCGTGACCTCGCCGGTTTCCGACGTGAACACCAGCTCGGCGCGCCCGCCCTCGGTCAGCCGCATTTCGCTTGCGCGGTAGACGTCGCCGTAGGCGTGGCGGGCGATTGTGATGGGCTTCTCCCAGGTCTTGACGACGGGCTTTATGTTTTTAACAACTATCGGCGCGCGGAAGACGGTTCCGTCGAGTATGGCGCGGATGGTGGCGTTGGGGCTCTTCCACATCTCGTGAAGCTTGTACTCCTCAACGCGCTGTGCGTTGGGTGTTATGGTCGCGCACTTGACGGCGACGCCGTATTTCTTGGCCGCGTTCGCCGCGTCGACGGTTACTTTGTCGGCGGTAGCGTCGCGGTTGGGAAGCGAGAGGTCGTAATATTCGGTCTTGAGGTCGACGAAGGGAAGAATGAGCTCGTCCTTTATCTGCTGCCAGATGATGCGGGTCATTTCGTCGCCGTCCATCTCGACAAGCGGGGTTTTCATCTGAATTTTGCTCATTTTGTTTCCTCCAGTTTCTTTTTGCAGTGGTTCATCAGGCAGCCGTCGAGGATTATCTGCTTTTCCTCCTCGGTGAGCCCCGAGATGTGCAGCATCAGCGCCTCGGACGTGCCGTCGGCGTGCAGAAGCGTTGCCGGATAGTCCTCGTCGCCGCGCGCGAGCTTGGCTCTTACGTCGGGGACAAAGACCAAGTCGCCCTCATTTCCGTTAAATCCGACGTTCTCGTCAATGGTAAAGGGGAGTATGCCCCAGTTGATGCAGTTGGAACGGTAGCGCTTGGTCGCGTAGGTGTGGCAGATGTTTGCGAGGCCGCCCAGCACCTTCTGGCAGGAGGCAGCCTGCTCGCGCGCTGAGCCGTCGCCGGGGGAGTTGGCGTAGACGCAGGAGCCGGTCTGCGTTGTGCGCAGCAGCGTCCCGGCGTCGCCGACGCGCCCGAGGACGTCCTCAAGCTTTTGCGGGCTTCCGCCCTCTCGGCGCTCGGTCTCGAGCGTCTGCGCCGCCTCCGCACGCCCGACGTACTCGGGAACGCGGCGCGACAGCGTCAGCTTGGAGAGGCGGATGGGGTTTGAGCGGTAAGAGGACGACTCACCCGAGGGGATGAGCTCGTCCGTCGTGGTGACGGGGTCGTGAATGACGGCGGCCAGCTCGACGAGCAGGTTCCCTCCGAGCTCGTACTGCGCGGGCCAGTCGGTGATGTTGGGGCCGAGGACAAGCTCGCACTCGGGCTCGGCCTTGCCGAAGCCGTAATAGACGCGGTGCTCGTAGGGCGAGCGGTCGAAGTGGTATTTGTGATGCGGCACGCTGTAATCGATGTCGGTTGCGGGTGTGATTGCGCCGCCCATGAGAGCGGTGGCGGCGATGCTGCGCGCGTCCATGAGCGCAACACCGGCCAACTGTCCCTCACCGGGCTTTGAGCCCTCGCGGTTGGGGAAGTTGCGCGTGGTGTGGCGGATGGACAGGCCGTTGTTGGCGGGGACGTCGCCCGCGCCGAAGCAGGGGCCGCAGAAGGAGGGCTTGATGACCGCGCCTGCCTCGAGCAGTTTGCTGGTGACGCCGATGCGCGTCAGCTCAAGCGAGACGGGAACGCTGGTCGGGTAGACGGACAGCGAGAAATTGCCGTTTGACGTTCCGCCGCCCGAGAGTATCGCAGCGGCCTCGTCGATGCTGTCGAACATGCCGCCCGCGCAGCCTGCGATGATGCCCTGATCGGCGTAGACGCGTCCGCCGCGTATCTTTTGACGCAGCTCGAGGCGGTGTCCGGGGAACAGCTCGGCGGCGTTCTTCTCGACGGCAGCGAGAATGTCCCCGGCGTTCTCGGTGAACTCACGGATGGTGAAGGCGTTGGAGGGGTGGAAGGGAAGTGCGATCATGGGCTCAAGCGCCGACAGATCGAGCTCAATCCAGCGGTCGTAGTAGGCGACGTCGGCAGGGCGCAGCTCGCGGTAGTCGCCGGGGCGGCCGTGGATGGCGTAGTATTCCTTTATGGTGTCGTCTGTCTGCCAGATGGAGGACAGGCACTTGGTTTCCGTCGTCATGACGTCTATGCCGTTGCGGAAGTCGGCGTGGAGGTAGGCAAGGCCGGGACCGGTGAACTCGAGCACGCGGTTCTTGACAAAATCCGATCCGAAGACGGCCTTCACGAGTGCGATGGCCGCGTCATGCGGGCCGACGCCACGGCGGGGCTTGCCGGTGAGGTAGACCAGCACGACCTCGGGGTAATTTATGTCATATGTCGAGCGGAGCAGCTGCTTGACAAGCTCGGGGCCGCCCTCGCCGACGCCCATTGTGCCGAGCGCGCCGTAGCGCGTGTGCGAGTCGGATCCGAGAATCATTTTGCCGCAGCCCGTCAGCTCCTCGCGTGCGTAGGAGTGAATGACGCTCTGGTTGGCGGGAACGTATATTCCGCCGTACTTGTGCGCGGCCGAGAGGCCGAAGACGTGGTCGTCCTCGTTTATAGTGCCGCCGACGGCGCAGAGCGAGTTGTGGCAGTTGGCGAGCGCGTAGGGAATGGGAAATTCCTTCATGCCCGAGGCGCGCGCCGTCTGGATGATGCCGACGTAGGTTATGTCGTGCGAGACCATGGCGTCAAAGCCTATGCGCAGCTTATTTGCGTCGCCCGAGCGGTTGTGCGCCTGGAGCAGGGAATAGGCGATGGTTCCCGTCCTGGCCTTTCCGGCGGGAACTGCGCACTCAGACGTGGGAACGCCCTTTATCAGATATGTTCCGTTTTCGTGCAGTGTTATCATTAATTTGCGTCCTTTCAGGGTATACTTCACATTGAATCCGGCGGATAAGACCTCCGCCGACTGAAAAATACAATATATGATATTGTAGCATGCTAACAGATGAAAGTCAATATATTTGGCCGTAATTTGTGGACTGCGCGGCTCGCTTTTTGTTGACAAAAGCGGCCGGTAATGATATAATTTAATTCAAGGCATCACCGCGCAATGCCCGAGTGGCACACTTGCCGGGCATTTTTCCGTCATATTTCACAAAAATTCTTGACTGTAGCGCTGCTACAGCCTGCGGATTTTTGGTTCATCTGACGAAAAATCTGACTGCGCAATTGCACCATCGGAATCACGCGGTGAAGCCTTGAACATTTTCGCCCCGGAGCCTGCCATGAAAAGATATAGCGTTGAATATAAAATGACGTTGCTGCTGCTTGTGCTCGAGCTGTGCGCAGCGCTGGTTTTTACGGCGGCGCTGTGCATAGCTCCGGGCGGCGGCGACGCAACAGCGTCCGCGGACACGACCCCGCCCGAGATCATCGGCGCGGGTGATATGAAAATTTACGTCGGCGAATCGCCCGCCTACCGCAAGGGAATAACGCTTGCCGACGACAGCGGAGCCGACGGCGTGACGCTTGAGGTCGACAGCTCGGCGGCTGACATCTCAAAGCCGGGGCACTACCCCATCACCTACACCGCGACCGACCGCGCGGGCAACTCGTCGAGCGTCACCGTTTACCTCACGGTCGAGATTTACTTCCCGCAGCGTGACGAGCTCAACGCGGCGCTTGATCGCGTCATTTCCTCCATCATCACTTCCGACATGAACACCGAGCAGAAGGTTCGCCGGATATATGACTACGTTCAGAACCACGTCGCCTTTGTCAACACGTCGGATAAGACAAGCTGGGTGGCCGAGGCCTACCGCGCGCTGTTCGTCACCAACACGGGCGACTGCTTCAGTTTTTTCGCGGCGTCAAAGGTCTTCTTCGAGCGGCTGGGGATAGAGAACCTTGACATTCAGCGCCCCGCCGAGCTGACCGAAAAAATGCAGCAGACGCACTACTGGAGCCTCGTCAACATCAGCGACGACCCCGCGTCGCCGCGCTGGTATCACTACGATTCCTGCCGCCTGCGCGCGGAGTACAACCACAGCGGCTGCCTTCTGACCGAGCGCCAGACGAACGCCTATAACAAGGTTCGCGAGAACTTTTACTACTACGATAAGACGGGCTACCCCGCCGTCAGCACGACGATAATCACCCCTACGCCCGAGCTTGAGCCTTACTATGATTGAGGAGACATTGCATGGTAACAAATATACTCGAATACCTTGAGAGGACCGTTGCCGAGGTGCCCGACAGGGTCGCCTTCTCGGACGGTACCGACAGTCTGACCTTCGCCGGGCTTTACGCCGCGGCGCGCCGCGGCGGCAGCTATCTGATAGCGCGAGGCGTCGCGCGCGAGCCTGTCATGGTCATTATGGACAAGCACCCGCGCGAGCTTGCGGCCTTCTTCGCCGTTATATATGCGGGCGGGTTTTATGTGCCCGTTGATGCCGATATGCCGCCGCTCCGCATGGCCGCCATTGCTGAGACGACAGCGCCTCGCTTTGTCATCTGCGACAGCCGCAACAGGGCGAACGCCGAGAAAATACCGGGCGCAGCTGTAATCACATATGAAGAGCTCACCGTCTGCGAGCCCGACGAAATCGCTCTGAGTGACGTCAGAGAGCATCAGCTTGACACCGATCCGATTTACATCGTCTTTACCTCCGGCTCGACCGGCGTGCCTAAAGGTGTGCTCGCCTGCCACCGCTCGGTCATAGATTACACTGAAAATCTGTCCGCGGCGCTGGGGTTCGGGCGCGACAACGTCTTCGGAAATCAGACCCCGCTCTACTTCGATGCGCCGCTCAAGGAGATAATGCCCACGCTGAAATTCGGCGCGACGACGTATCTCATCCCGAAGCAGCTGTTCATGTTTCCCGTGCGGCTTGTCGAGTATCTCAACGAGCACCGCATAAACACCGTCTGTTGGGTGGTGTCGGCGCTGACTATGATTTCGGCGCTCGGAACGCTCGATAAGGTGAAGCCCGAGTACCTCACAACGGTCGCCTTCGGCAGCGAGGTGTTCCCAAAAAAGCAGTACGGAATCTGGCGCGCGGCGCTGCCCGATGCCACCTTCTATAACCTCTATGGCCCCACCGAGGCGACGGGCATGTCCTGCTTCTGGCGGGCTGACCGCGAGCTCGGCGAGGACGAGCCCATCCCCGTCGGCCGCCCCTTCCGCAACACGCGCATATACCTCATCGGTGAGGACGGCGCGCCCGTGCCCCGCGGCGAGGTCGGCGAGATATACATCGGCGGAAGTTGCGTGACCATGGGGTACTACGCCAACCCCGAGAAGACGGAACAGGCGTTTGTCGTCAACCCGACGGTGTCGGCGTGGCGCGACATTGTGTACAGGACGGGCGACATGGGGCGGTATAATGAGTATGGCGAGCTTGTGTTCGTCTCGCGGCGGGACTATCAGATAAAGCACATGGG
>CAVIBA010000052.1:0-11951 GCA_963640785.1 Bulleidia sp. | reverse complement strand
TCACATCCTTCCGCTTCTGCCACACAATGTCGTACCCCAGCGCGTCCGCCAGCTCAACCGCTTCGCCGTAGCGGAGCGAACCGCGTTTGAGCTTGCCGGAGAGATTGGGAACGCTGTGGCTCCAGCCGTATTCATCGGAAAGATAGTCCACCACCTCGGTCATGGTCATGCCAGTGCGGACGATATAGGATTTGATTTCGTTGCGATAGGTTTCAGATTTACTTCTCATTCACATTTCCCTCCTGTTTTTCTCCTGCGCTCTATGGTAAAATGGATGTATCAACTGATGATACCCGTTCGCCGCAGAGCGTTTGCTTTTGATGAACGGTCATCGGCTGGAATTGCCGCCCATGATGTGTCAGTCGTGGGAGACCCTTTCCGCCTTTGCCGTTTCGTGTGTGTTTTCGTGAATGGGCGAAATGCCGTGTTTACCGGCGAACCCTGTTCACTCTTGGATAGCTCGCTGTTTTATATGGACAGCGGCACAGCAGAGCAAAGATTTTCGCCCATTTCACTTGCTTTGATTTTGACAGCTGTTTTGCCGTTCTACCCGAACGCCGTTCCTGCCCGGAGGTACTCTCCCGGCGTTTTGTTCCCTTTGGTGCGCTGAATGCGTCGCTTCGCCGGGGAACATATCCCGTTCGGACGGTCATGCAATTTTCAAGGATCAGGTGTGGTTACAGGAACATTGTAGCGAAAAAACACGCCCTCTCCCGTATATCCAAGAGGTAGGAAAACACGCTGGAATGCGCCGATTTCCACGCTTATGGATGGGGACAGGAAGGATAGGAAACGAAGGGAGGATGTTATGCAGGTCAAAATAGATACCTCGGAGCGAATCAAGGATTTGCGGGTGGAGAAGCACTTAACGCTGGAACAGCTTGCCGAGCTGACGGAGCTTTCCAGTTCAGCCATCGGCAAGTATGAAAGCGGAGAATATAAGGATATCAGCGCATTTGCCATTGCAAAGCTGGCAGACAAGCTGGGCGTGTCCACGGACTATCTGCTGTGCCGGACAGAAAACAAAAATCACCCAAACACAGAGCTGGCCGCTCTGCATTTGAGTGATGCTGCGGTGGATGTGTTAAAGGACGGCAGGTTCAATCATCGGCTGCTGTCGGAGCTAATCTGCCACAAGGACTTTCGGCGGCTCATGCTGGATGCGGAGATTTATGTGGATCGGATCGCAGATATGCGCATTAAGGACATGAACACCATTCTGGAAGCCACCCGGAAAATGATTCTGATGGAGCATGGGGAGAACAGCGACGATCTCTATCTCCATACGCTGCAAGCGGCGCAGATACAGGAGGAAGAATATTTCGGACACCTTGTAGCCAACGACTTGAACGCTATCCTGTCGGACATTCGAGAGGAACACAAGACCGATGCGCTGACGGCTGACGATGAGTTGTCTGTGGCTGCTGTGCAGGAACGGCTGGAAAAAGCCGTTCATTTCGAGGGCAGTTCCGAGGAAAAGAAAGCCCGTTCGTTCCTTGCCGCCTTCGGCATTGACTATGACAGGCTCTCAAAAGAGCAGTTCGTCACGCTGATTGAAATACTCAAGCTGTCCAAACACATGAACAGCCCCATCAGCCAACGGGGAAAGGCAAGCCCGTACAGGAAGAGCAAAAAGAAACGGAAATAAGGCGAAGGACGTCACCGTTTCAATAACCCCTTGATATGCAAAAAGAGACCATACCCCGCCCTACATTGGGGCAGGTATGGTCTCCATGCTTTACGGTTCAGTCCTCAAGGCTGTGTTCGGGAAAGCCTTTGCAGTATTCTTCAATATCACTATGGGTTTTCTTGGTGTGGTGGTCGATGCAGATGGCATACACATTATAAATTACAGGTAATAAAGAGATATAAAGAGTCTATAAACGATGAAATTACTGATTATGTTGGTATTGCGTATGATGAGCCTCATAGGTTTGAAAAATCTAAGACAGAAGGCAAATCATTGCCGCTCGTTGAATGGAAGATGACAGAAGCAGATTGCCTCAAATACTGTTTTGATAGAGGTTGGCATTGGACTGAACAATCAATTTCAGGCAATATAGAACTATACGACATATTAGATCGAGTATCTTGCTGGTGCTGTGCCAATAAAAATCTTAAAGAACTCAAGAATATATACCTCTATCTACCTCAGTACTGGGATAAGTTAAAATATCTGCAATCAAGAACCGAAAGACCAATGAAGCCGAGTGGTGATGTGTTCGCATTAGAAAAGCGTTTCAGCAATGAAACCGGAATATACAGATGATTTTCATAAGGAGTAAATCAATGAACAAGATTTTAATTCGTTATCATAATGACAACATCGACAAAATCGAGAAAATCAGCAAGGGCGATTGGATTGATTTGCGTGCAGCCGAAACAGTCGAACTTAAAGCCGGAGACTTCAAAATCATTTCTCTTGGTGTGTCTATGAAACTGCCAGAGGGATATGAAGCTCACATTGTACCCAGAAGCTCAACTTTTAAGAAGTGGGGCATCTTACAGACGAACCATATGGGCGTTATTGATAATTCTTACAGCGGCGATAATGATATCTGGGGTATGCCCGTCCTTGCTATGAGAGACACAGTAATTAAGAAAAATGACCGCATTTGTCAGTTCCGTATCGTAAAACGGATGGAGCAAGTCGAGATGGAAGAGGTCGAACAT
Organism: Bulleidia sp.; assembly: GCA_963640785.1. Taxonomy (GTDB): domain Bacteria; phylum Bacillota; class Clostridia; order Oscillospirales; family CAG-272; genus UMGS1002. The sequence goes on along the minus strand of CAVIBA010000052.1, from coordinate 9,278 downwards.
CTTGAAGGTGCAGATCGCGGCGGCTTTGGTTCAACAGGAGTCAATTGAAAGGTGGTATTATGGAACAATTAGTCTTTACAGTTAAAGAAGTTTCAGAGATTATACATACAAATCAGACATATGTTTATTCGCTTATAAGGGCGGGATTGCTACCGGCTCTTAAACTCGGCTCATACAAAATCCGCAGAGAAACATTGCTTGATTTCTTGGAAAAACACGAGGGAGATAACCTAACAGATCCGCTTATTTCTTCGATGAATAACGGGAACGGTGGGCAGAATAGTATTGTCCACCATTTGCCCACCACAAGCGAGTTACGATAAGTTTTAATAAGTGATGATAGATGTTGATTTAATATAGACCATCGCTGAATTTGCCTCAAACCCCTTGACAATAAGGGAAAATAAGTTATAATAAGTTACAGATAGATAAGATATTAAAAAGCAACACAGAACGGGCAACAACCCGATGGTCGGCGCGACCGTTGCAGTCGCTGTGGCGGTGGAAGAGGCTATGAAATAAGTCTGTTCTCAAATAAAAGGATATCCCCCGCAAACGCAGTTTGCGGGGGATATCCTTTGTTATGCATCAGTTTTGTATCAGCGCATCATACGCCGATTTTCCGTCGTAGCCGTGCCAGGCGACGGCGATGCCGCGCGAGGGGTTGAAGGTCAGCATTTGGCCGCGCATGCCGCCCTTGCCGTACCAGCCGTTGCCGCGATCCTTGAACTCGTAGCCGCGCTCGAGCACGGTTTTGACCCAGTCCTCGGAGATTATGCGCTCGCCGAACCAGTCGCCGCCGCGCAGATAGAGAATGCCCAGCTTGACGACGTCCTCGGTGCGCAGATACAGCCCCGTCGCGCCCATGGAGTAGCCGCGTGGGCAGGTCGACCAGGCGTATTCCTTGAAATTCATGACGTCGACAAGCGCCGGGCGCAGAAACGCCGCGAGATCCATACCCGAGACGCGCTCGACTACGCGCGAGAGCAGGTAATATGCTGCGTCTGTGTACTGGCGGTGCGTGCCGGGCTCGTAGGGCAGCGGCTCGCCGAGGACGATGTCAAGATAGTTGTGCGTGGGGTAGGTCGAGGCGTCGTCGGCGTCGATGTCTAGCAGGCCGCGGCCGAAGCCCGCGAGGTGCAGCATGAGGTGGTCGAGCGTGACGCGACGCCACTTTTCGTCCATACCGTCGGGGCAGAGGTCGGGAATGAAGCTAACGGCCGTGTCCTCAGTGTGCAGCAGGCCGCGGTCGCACAGCATTCCGATGGCCGTGACGGTGAACGCCTTGGCGATGGAGTAGCAGTTGCAGCAGGGATTGGCGGGCGTGACGACCTGGCGGGCGATATTGCCGTCGCGGTCGCCCTCGGCGACGAAATAGACATTCCGTCCGGCGTTGTGCGCCAGGGTTGCGTAATCGGTTCCGGTGAGTGGCATGGTGGGCTCCTCTCTTGTGTAAATTTGGGACGCTGTCTCGCAATTCGTCTGGTGCAATTGTGAGACACGGCCTTGGATTATAATTCGGAAATAAACTTTTTTGCGAGGCTTGTCAGCGGCTCGCGCTCGTTGGGACACTCGCCGTCAAGGACGGCGTCGAGCAGGCGGCCGAGGACTATGCCGATCTGACGTCCGGGCGGCAGGCCGAGCGCGATGATGTCGTCGCCGTGGAGCGCCAGCGTGCCGAGCGACAGCTGACCCTGCTCGGCGATGAGACGGTCGAGTATGGCCTCGATTTCGTCTAGCTCGTGCAGGCGCGGCGCGACAAGCCAGTCGACAAGCGCGCCGTTGTCGGCGCGGCGCAGCGCGATGAGGCGGCGCGAGTCCTGCTCGCCGAGCGCGCAGAGCATGCGCCGGACGCTTTTTTCATTCGGCAGTATCGTCCGGTGGTGCTCGGCGACCAGTTGCACGACAGTCCTGAGCGTTTTGTTGTCGGTCTTAAGGCGGCGCAGCGCCGTCTCGGTAAGCTCGGTGCTGAGCTTGGGGTGACCGTAAAAGTGGCCGCCGCGCTCGTTCTCGGAAAAGCAGGCGGGCTTACCTATGTCATGGAACAGCGCCGCCAGCTTGACGCAGACATCGCCCTCGGCCAGCTCGAGCGAGACGAGTGAATGCGTGTAGACGTCGTATTTGTGGTAGGGGTTGCGCTGGTCGAAGCCGACCGACGGCGCAAACTCTGGCACGATGCGGCACAGCACGTCGGGGTATTCGGCGAGCACACGCCGCGCGCCCACGCCGCACACCAGCTTAAACAGCTCGACCCGCACGCGTTCGGCGGAAATATTGTCGAGCAGTGCGACGTAGCGGTGAATGCTCGCGGCCGTCCCTTCCTCAATGTCAAAATCGAGCACCGCAGCGAAGCGCAGCGCGCGCAGTATGCGCAGGCCGTCCTCGTGGAAGCGGCGGTCGGGGTCGCCGACGGCGCGGATGAGCCGCCGGGCGAGGTCGTCCTGCCCGCCGAACTTGTCGACAATGCCGCGCGTCGGCGAATATGCCATAGCGTTGACGGTGAAGTCGCGGCGCGCGAGGTCGTCTACGAGGTTGGGCGTGAAGAACACCTCGGACGGGCGGCGGTTGTCGAGGTACTCGCCGTCGAGGCGGTAGGTCGTTATCTCAAGCGGCTCGCCGTCGATAAGAACGGTGACGGTGCCGTGCTTTATTCCCGTTTCGATGAGGCGGAAGCCGCGGAAGGCGGCCTCGGTCTCGGGGGGCGTGGCGGAGGTGGTTATGTCGAAGTCGTGAGGCTCGCGCCCCATGAGCATATCGCGCACGCAGCCGCCGACCGCGAACGCCTCGTGCCCGTTCTCCTCAAGTATTTCCACGGCGCGCCCGGCCGCGGGGGATATGTTCATTTCCATAAAATCACCTGCCTAAAACCGGGGCTGCGCACGTGCGGACAGCCCCGGTATCTTTTATTTTCAGACCTCTGAGAGTGACTTTGCAGTCGCCATGAGGCTGTCGCTGACCTTCAGGCGGAAGTCGAACATCTTCTTCTGCTCGGGGGTCATGGCCTCGAGTGCGGCGGTGTCAAGCACGCCGGTCTTGCGGAACTTGCGGTAGAAGGAGTCGACGCTGATGGCCTCGGTCATATCCATGTCGGCGATGCGGCCGTTGTGGACGCAGACGACGCGGTTGAGCTTGCCCTCGGCGATAAGGCGGACGGCATCCTCGCCCATATGTCCGGCGACGACGCGGTCGAAGCAGGTCGGACGGCCGCCGCGCGCGATATGAGCGAAGCGTGCGAACTTGGTCTCGATGAACTCGCCCTTGAAGTCGATGTTGCCCTCCTCGGCGTAGTACTTCTCGAACGCCTTGCGGGAGAGCGATTCAAGCGCTGCGACGAACTGCTCGCTGTACTCGGCCTTGTAGCCATTGAACGCCACCTTGGTGAGCGCCTTGCCGTCGATTTTGCCGGCGGTGTAGTCGGCGACGGCGGCGTCAAGCGACGCTTTTCTCGCGGCGTCGGTCAGCGCGGTGTTGACAGCGCCCTCGGCGAATATCACGAGGAAGGAGCGCTTGCCGTCGTGACGTGCGCGGATCATGGCGTCGATGACCTTTTCCTCGTCGAAAAGCTCGGGAGCCTCGGGAATGGCCACGGCGGACGCGCCGACCGCGATAGCGGTGTGCAGCGCAATCTGACCGGCCTTGCGTCCCATAACCTCGACGACGTCGCATCTCTTGTGCGAATTGCAGGTGTCGCGCAGGGCGTCGCACATTTCGATGGTGTTGCGCAGCGCGGTGTCGAAGCCGAGCGTGTACTCGGTGGAAACTATATCGTTATCGATGGTCGCGGGAATGCCTATGCAGGGAATTCCGGTGTATTTGTGGATGTCGAGACTGCCGCGGAAGCTGCCGTCGCCGCCGATGGCGACCAGCGCGCCGATGCCGTGCGCCTCAAGATTCTTGCCCATGAGCTTGGCATAGTATTCCGGGTCGTCGCCGAACTCGGCAAAGCGGGCGGAATTGAGCACCGTGCCGCCGAGGCTGATGATGTTCTCAACGTCCGCCGCGCGGAGCACGCGGAAGTCGCCCGGACGGTTGTGGGTCATGCCGTAGTAGGCGTCGGAAATGCCGACAACCTCAATATCGTATTTTCTTGCGGAAAGGACAACTGCACGGACAGCCGCGTTCATGGCCTGGCAGTCGCCGCCGCTGGTGATGACACCGATTCTTTTGATTTGTGCTGACATTGTTTTTCCTCCATGCCGCTTGAGCGGCTATTTCAACATTTACGGTTTATTATACAACATTTCGGGGGTGAATGTCAATATATGCTGTTATTTTTTCGTGGTTTATGCGTGGGGAGGCGTAACATTTTCTCCCTACAGCCGTCAAAAAGGCGCGAGCTTATTGACAAGAGGCTCGATTTCTATTATAATATTCTGGTAAAGATAAAAATACCGGAGGTTTCCCCGATGAGGCGTTTTACCGTCATATTTTTGTTGCTTGCCATGCTACTGGCGCTGGTTTCCTGCAGCGGCGGGGCGGGCACTCCGACCGGCACGACTACCGCTGACCCTGTGTCCGGGAATGTCACGTCCGGGGAATCCGAGGTGTCGGACACGAGCGCGCCGCAGTCGGGCGAGCTTAGCATTTCAGGGGCTGATTACACCGTCGTGCGCCCGTCGGAGTGCCGCAAGGCCGTCATCAGCGCCGCACAGCGCGTGCACAAATACCTCGGCGACACGCTCGGAGAGAAAATCAATCTCAAGGAAGACTGGGTCAAGCCGAGCGAGGATCCGGACGCCGTAAGCAAAACCGAGGTGCTTATCGGTACGACCAACCGCCTCGAGAGCTTGGAGGTCGAGTGCGAGAGCGGCTGGTACGTCGGCGTGCGCGGGGACAAGGTCATAATTATCGCAACACGCGAAAAATATTACGATGCGGCCGTTGATTACTTTATTTCGCAGTGCCGCAGGGGAGAGGACGGAACAGTAAAAATCATGAGAAACACCGATCATTACGAGCACGTAGACGATGTCTACGCCGGAGTCGAGCTGACGCTGCGCGTCGGCAGTTACAACATCCGCCACGGTGCGGATGTCGGACTAAACATGACCCCCATCGCCGAGGACATCAAGACGCTGAATCTTGACGTCGTCGGCTTCCAGGAGGTCGACTTCAAGACCACCCGCACCGGCGGACTTGACACCATGAAGGCGCTGTCCGAGGCGTCAGGCTATGAATACTACGAATTTGCCCGCGCCATCGACTACCAGGGCGGACAGTACGGCTCGGGCATACTCAGCCTCTACCCCATCGAGTCGTTTGAGGTCATCTCGCTCGCAGGGCTCGGCGGCGAGGACAGGAGCATCGGACATGCCGTGCTCAACGTCAACGGCGTTATGATTGATTTCTTCAACACCCACCTTGACCACGAGCAGTCCTCCCGCCGTTCTGCGCAGATAAAGCAGGCTGCGCCCTACCTCGCCGAGTGCGAGGCATACATCATCACCGGCGACTTCAACACGGCGGATATCGGCGAGTTTGCGCTCTGGGAGGGCGCGGATTTCGTCAACAGGAACACCTATGCCACCTTCCCGAAGTCGGGTAAGGGCATCGACAACATAATTTTCTCGCCCGACTGGAGCGTTGTCGAGTCGGGCATGGGGCCGGAGGGGCACTCGGATCACCGTCTGCTCTGGGCCGAGATGAAGTTCAAACGCAACTAACACGTAACTGATTACGAGGAGGGCTGTTCCATGAGCGAAAACCGGGGCAAGACAGGGCTGCTTGCCGCACTGCTCCCGTTCTGGGAGCGGCTGCGCGAGACACAGCGCGAAAACCTCGTGAACAACACGCGGACAGTCCGGTACAAAAAGGGCAGTCAGCTGGCGGGCGTCGGCGAGGACTGCGGCATGATAATCGTACGCCGCGGGCGGATATGCGCCTACACCGTGTCCGAGCAGGGGCGCGAGGTCGCTATGCTGACCTGCTATTCGGGCGAAATCTGTCTGCTCGCGGCGCACAATCTGATCGACACGTCGGCGTTCAACATTTGCGTCGCGGCCGAGACCGAGGCGGACGTTCTCATCGTTGACTCGACCACGCTGGCGGACGTCTGCAAGGGCTGCATACACGCCGAGGGCTATGTGCGGCGGGTGATTTCGTCACATTTCTGCCAAGTGGTCGGCAGTATGCAGGACATGCTGCTGCAAAGTCCCGAGCAGAGACTGGCGGGCTTTCTCTGCGCTGCCTCCGACCGCACCGGCTCAGGGCGCGTCAACACGACGCACGAGCAGCTTGCCAAGCACATCGGCACGGCGCGCGAGGTGGTGTCGCGCACGCTCAAGAGCATGAGCGCGGAGGGCGTTGTCAGCCTCGAGCGCGGCGCGGTCGTAATACGCGACAAGTCGCGGCTGCGCGAACTGGGGGCAAATTTGAAAGGATAGTTTATGTCAACCGAAAAAGTTTACGAGACGCGGGGCGAGGTCATGGAGCTTGCCTCGCGTGTTACCGCCTGCCAGGCGTGCGAGGGCGGCTTTGCCGTTGCGCTCGAGCGGACGGTGTTCTTTCCCGGCGGCGGCGGTCAGGCTGCCGACGGCGGCGAGCTTGTCTGCGCCGCGACGGGTGCGCGAGAGCCGGTCAAGGGGCTGTACGAGGACGGCGACGAGGTGTGGCACTGCGTGGCGCACGAGCTCAGTCCCGGAACGGAGGTCGTCTGCCGCATTGACGCCGACGCGCGGCGTCGGCGCATGCAGAACCACGGCGGCGAGCACATAGTTTCGGGGATTGTTTACCGCCGGTACGGGTTTCACAACGTCGGCTTCCACATGGGCGAGGACGACATGACCATAGATTTCGATGGCGTGCTCGACCGCGCGGCGCTCGATTCCGTCGAGCGCGAGGCCAACGCGGCCGTGACCGGGAACCGGACGGTTCGCGTCAGCTTTCCGACGCCGGAGGTGCTGGCGGCGCTTGATTACAGGTCGAAAAAGGCGCTGACCGGGCGCGTGCGCATAGTCGAAATCGACGGGATGGATCGCTGCGCCTGCTGTGCGCCGCATTTTGAGCACACGGGCTGCATAGGCATTATAAAGATACTTGATTTCATTCACTACAAGGGCGGAGTGCGCGTGCATCTTTTGTGCGGGCTCGACGCACTGGAGGATTACGGTCGCCGTTATGCGGCGACGGCGGATATATCGGCGCGGCTGTCGGTACCGCAGGCGGAGGTTGCCGGGGCGGTGGCCGAGCTTGCCGCCGAGGCGGGGCATCTGCGTGGCGAGTGCGGCGCGCTGCGGCGACAGATGCTGGCGCTGAGGGCGGGCGCAATCGAGGCGACGGAGGGTAATATCTGTCTTTTCGAGCCGCTTGACGGTGCGGACATGCGTTATTTTGTCAATCTGTGTCAGAACAAGTGCGGCGGGGTCTGCGCGCTGTTTTCCGGCGACGACGGGGCGGGGTACAGGTATATTCTTGCCAGCCACAGCCTCGATATGCGCGCGCTCGCACCCGGGCTCAACCGGGCGCTCAACGGGCGCGGCGGCGGGTCGGCGCAGATGATACAGGGCAGCGTCTCGGCGACGCGTCATGAGATTGAAAACTATATTTCCGGCCTGTGAGTCGCGGAGGGAATTATGAAGATAAAAAAAGGTTTTGTGCTTTCCAAGATAGGCAACGACACGGTTGCCGTTGCGACGGGCGAGCTTTCGCACGATTTTTCGGGTGTTATCATGCTGAACAACAGCGGGGTGTTTCTCTGGAACCAGCTCGAGTCCGGCGCGACGCGCGACGAGTTGCTTGCCTCAATGCTTGAGAAATACGACGTCAGCGAGGCTGCGGCCGCGGCGGATATTGATGCTTTCGTAGAGCAGCTGACAGGAGCGGGGATATTGGAGTGACTATTGCATATGCACGTATGCTGAAAAGTTAGTTTTAGCCTTGGCAGGCGCACGACATCACGTCCCGCCGACGTTGTTGCGTGCGCCTGCCAAGGCCAAAGAACTCTTTTTGCAAAAAACGTTTTTTGCCGAACGTCCCGGCGAGCCCTTCCAAGGGTTCAGAACTCCTATTAAAAAAATTATTTATTATAGAAAGGCATTTTAATGGAAAAACTCAAACGTCTTCTTCAGGTTTTTCTGACGTTCATGAAGATAGGCATCTTCACCTTCGGCGGGGGGTACGCCATGATACCGCTTATACAGCGTGAGGTCGTCGATAACCACGGCTGGGTCAAAAACGAGGAGGTCGACGACGCCTTCGCTATCTGTCAGTCGGTGCCCGGCTCGATAGCAGTCAACTCCGCAACCTTCGTCGGCTATAAGGTCGCCGGGTTCTGGGGCGCGTTTTTTGCGACGATCGGCGTGGTTATACCGTCCTTCGTGATAATATTCATCATCTCGGGACTTATGCGGCAGTTCAGCGAGCTGCGCGTCGTCCGCTACGCCTTCGCCGGAATACGCGCGGGCGTGCTCGCGCTTATTCTCAGCGCACTGGTGTCGATGTACCGTCAGAGCCCGAGAGTCGTCGTTTATTATATAATCATGGCGATAGCCTTCCTCGGCGCGGCCTTTATCAGCGGAAGCACTATCTATATCATACTCGGCGCGGCGGTCACGGGGTTGGCTATGACCTTTATCGCCAGTCGCCGTATGCGCGGAGGTGAGGGCAAATGATATACCTTGAACTTTTCCTGACCTTCCTCAAAATCGGTGCGCTGACCTTCGGCGGCGGCACGGCTATGATCCCGCTGGTCGCGGACGAGGTCGTCACGCGCGGATGGCTGAGCGACGAGGCGCTTCTCAACTTCGTCGCTATCAGTGAGTCGACGCCCGGCCCCTTCGCCGTCAACACGGCGACCTACGTCGGCGCGCTTGTGGCTGGCCTTCCCGGAGCGCTGTGCGCGACGATCGGCGTTGTGCTGCCGTCCTTTATATTCGTGCTCATTATTGCGAGATTTCTCGTCAAATTCAGCACGAACCCATATGTCAGCGGCTGCGTTAACTGCCTGAAGCCAACCGTCGTCGGACTTATCGCCGCGGCGCTGCTGTCGCTCGGCGGCGAGGTTCTGTTCCCGTCCGGGTTTGAAAACATCAACGTCTACACGCTGGTCTTCAGTGCCTGCGTTGCGCTGCTCATGGTGTTCCTCAGCTTCAAGAAGCTGCACCCGATACTCATTATCGTCATTTCTGCCGTGTTAGGCCTTGGGTTCGGGTACGCCGGAGAATTTCTCGGATGGGGTGCTCTTGTCTGAAGCACCGCGGAAGTTGCGCGGCGGAGTTCCCGATAGTGTACATTTGTCAATGATGTGAGACCAAAAAGTTAAAAAAATAATTGTTAAGTTA
>CAVIBA010000051.1:0-12079 GCA_963640785.1 Bulleidia sp. | reverse complement strand
CGCCGTAAATCTCGGAGCCGGGGAAAATGAAGCCGCGCGTCTTACAGAGCGCTGTGATTTTGTCCATTGTCTTCTGAGTATTATCCATGTGTTTATTCCTTTCGTTGGTTACCGGGTGCCATATAGGCTATTATACAACACCCGGCACCGTAATGCAAGCATTATTTGCCGGCAACGCTGATATTTCTCACAACAACGTCCGGGGAGGCGAAAACGTTGAGCCCTGCGGGCAGACCGTACTCGACGTGATTTCCGAGCTCGGTGATGTCGCGCAGCATTTCGTAGAAATTGCCCGCGATGGTGAACGACTTGACCGCGCGGCCGCGCTTGCCGTTCTCTATCATAAATCCGGCGCTCTCGACCGAGAAGTCGCCCGTGTTCTCGTCAGCGCCCGCGTGCAGACCCTTGACCTCGGTGACGTAAATGCCGTTTCCGACCTTTGCGAACAGCTCCTCGAGGCTGTACTCGCCGGGCTCAAGTCCGAGTCTGTAGGGACGGATGCCGACGGTGTCGGCGTAGCCGCCCTTGAAGGCGTTGCCGGTGCTCTCCTTGCCCGCCTTTGCGGCCTCGGAGAGGTTGTAGAGCAGCGTCTTGAGCACGCCGTTTTCGATGATGTTCTTGCGGCGTGTGGCGACGCCCTCGGCGTCAAACGTCGTCTGAACGGGGCAGTCGGGGTCGAACGGGTCGTCGCTGAGCGTCACGCAGTCGGCGGCAATCTTCTCGCCGACCTTGTTGCCGAGCAGCGACATCCCGAGGCGCACGCTGCGTCCCGAGAAGACCGGCCAGAAGGCCGACAGCATGCTTCTCATCTGCTTTCCGCTGATGACGATGTCGTACTTCCCGCTCTCGACCTCGCCCGCGCCCAGCTTGCTCATGGCGTCGTCGTAGGCGCCGTCGCTCAGTGCCTTCAGCGACTCGCTGTCAAGCTGACGGGTAAAATCAAGTCCGTACGACTGCTCGCCGTCCTTGCTGACGACAACCTCGCTGTACGCGCCCGCAAAGCCCGCGCGGTTGGAGAGCTCGAGCCCATGCGAATTGCATATGACGGTCTCGCTCTCGTATGCCAGGCAGGTCGACTGCGTGCTGTCGGCGACGTACTCGCCGTGCGCGAAGTTGTTTTTCTGAATCTCGAGTGCCGTGCTCTTGAGCGTTTCGGCGTCGGGCATGGGGGTGTAGTCGCGCGTCTTTTTGCCGTACTCGGGCGAGCCTGCGAAAATGACCTCGCACTCCTCGGTGCCGATGTAGCGGGCGTTGTTGGCCGCGCGGGCGACGAGCCCGCGCATCTCCCCGGGCTCCATAACCTCGCTCGAGGCGTAGCCCATGCGTCCGTCGACGACGCAACGGAAGCAGATGCCGCCGCTCGTGCCGCTCGAGAAGCTGTTGAGCGCGTCCTTCAGCGTGTCGGCGCTGAGGTTGGAGCCCGACTCATAGTATATCTCATACTCGCCGATACCGGCCTCGCGGGCCGCCTCGACTAAAGCATTCTTTATAACATCAAAATTTTTCATTCAAACGACCTCACTTTCTGCCGCCGACGGTGATGCTCGAAACGCGGATAAGGGGCTGACCCACATCCGTCGGAACCGAGCCGCTCGCCGAGCCGCACATTCCCTGCCCTCTCTCGAGGTTCTGACCGACCATGTCTATATCCTGAAGTATCTGCGAGCCCGTGCCGATAAGCGACGCGCCGCGGACTGCCTCACAGATCTTGCCGTTGCGGACTATATAGCCCTCGCTGACCGCGAAGTTAAACGCGCCCGTCAGCGGGTTGACCGAGCCGCCGCCCATGGACTTGGCGTAAAGACCGTACTCAATGGAGGCGATAATGTCCTCGTTGCGGTCGGGGCCGTTCTCGATGAAGGTGTTGGTCATACGGGAGGTGGGCTCGTAGGTGTAGTTCTCGCGGCGGGAGCTGCCCGTCATGGGCATGTTCATGCGGCGCGAGCCGAGGCGGTCGATCATGTAGCTCTTGAGCACGCCGTTCTCGATGAGGACGTTGCGCTGTGTGGGCGTGCCCTCGTCGTCGATGTTGACCGAGCCCCAGGCGTTGGGGATGGTGCCGTCGTCAACGGCGGTGACTTTTTCGTTCGCAATCTTCTGGCCGAGCTTGCCCGCCATCTGCGACGCGCCGATAGCGACCGACGTCGCCTCGAGCGAATGTCCGCAGGCCTCGTGGAAGATAACGCCGCCGAAGCCGTTCTCGATGGCGACCGTCATCTTGCCTGCGGGGCAGTAGACAGCCTCGAGGTTGGTGATGGCCTGTGCCGCGGCGCGGCGCGCGACGGCGCGCGGGTCGACAACTTCGTCGAACAGCTCAAGTCCCATCAGCCGTCCGGGGCCGTAGAAGCCGGACTGGTTCTCGCTTCCGTTGGAGGCGATGACGCTGATACCCATACGGGTGCGGACGTTGCGGTCGGTGGTGAGCAGACCGTCGGTGTTTGCGATGAGAATGGAGCGGTCGCGGTTCATGATGGAGCTCTGAACCTGCACGACGCGCTTGTCATATGCCTTTGCGGCCTCGTCGCCCATGCGGAGCAGCTCGACCTTGCGGCCGAGGTGCGCGTCCGAGGGAACGATTTTAACAGGATGAATGTTGTGGAAAATGCGCTCCGTCAGGCAGACGTGCGGCACGTTTTTCGCGTCGCCGACTGCCGTCGCGACGGATGCGGCGCAGCGCATGAGTCCGTCCTCGCTGACGTCGCTCGTCGAGGCGAAGACAGTGCGGGTGCCGACGAATGCGCGCAGACCGACGCCGGTGATGGTATTATCGCGCACCGTCTCGACGCGCGAGTCGGCCATGACCATGTTTGTGGTGCGTGTGCGTTCCGCGAAAAGCTCCACGAAGTCAGCCCCGGTGGTCATTGCTCTCTCAAGAACCTTTTCAATGAGACTTCTTGCAATCATAGATATATCCTTTCCTTGTTCAGATTTCGATTTTATTGTTGAGGTGTACCAGCCGCCAGCCGTGCGCGGTGTACTCGAGCTTGGTGACGCTGCAATTGTCGATGTCAAGCCGCGGCGAGTACAGCGGCATGCCGAGCACGCCAGAGACCGTGGCGCGTATCGTGCCGCCGTGCGTCACGACGGCCACCCGCTCCGACGTCTTGTCCTCGGCCAGCTCACGCAAAAAATCCGCCGTGCGGTCGAGGATGGACTGACTGCTCTCGCCGCCGTACTCTACGAAGTTTAAGTGATGGCAGTTGTCGATGTAGGCGTCGCCGTAGATGGGGTAGAGCTCGGCCTTGGTCTTGCCCTTGAAGACGGTGTTGTTTATCTCGCGCAGGCGCTCGTCGTACTCTATCGGCGCGTCCTCGCCGAAAAGTATGACCGCCGTCTGGCGGGTGCGGCGAAGGTCGCTCGAGATGATGCGGTCAAATTTTATGCCGGAGATAACGTCGCGCAGCGCCCTCGCCTGCGCCTCGCCCACCTCGTTCAGCGACGCCTCCGTCCAGCCCTGGTGAACTCTGCGGACGTTGTCGAACGTCTGTCCGTGTCTGATGAGAAATACTTCCATCACTCGCCCTCCGGAACGCGCTCGGCCAGCTTTACGCGGTACTTACGGTAAAAGCTCTCGTAGTGACCGGCGTCCAGCGCCTCGCGTATTTTAGCGGTCAGCTCGTTGTAGAAATAGAGGTTGTGCGCGACCGCAAGGCGCATACCGAGCGACTCCTTGGCCTTGATAAGGTGGCGTATATACGCCCGGCTGTAATGCTGACATGCCGGGCAGCCGCAGTGCTCGTCAATGGGACGCATGTCGTCCATATAGCGCTCGTTCTGAATGTTCATTTTGCCGTTCCAGGTGAAGAGGTTGCCGTGCCGCGCGTTGCGCGAGGGCATGACGCAGTCGAAAAAGTCGACTCCGCGCCAGACGGCCTCGATAATGTTGACCGGCGTGCCGACGCCCATGAGGTAGCGCGGCTTGTCCTTGGGCATGTGCGGCTCGACCACCTCGATTATGCGGTACATCTCCTCGGTCTCCTCACCGACGGCGAGTCCGCCGATGGCGTAGCCGGGCAGATCGAGCTCGGCGATGCGGCACATGTTCTCAATGCGCAGATCGGCGTAGGTTCCGCCCTGATTTATGCCGAACAGCAGCTGGTGCGGGTTTATGGTGTCGGGGAGCGAGTTGAGCCGCTCCATCTCGGCCTTGCAGCGCGCCAGCCAGCGGATGGTGCGCTCGTGCGAGTTTTTGACGTACTCATACGTCGCGGGATTCTCGATGCACTCGTCAAACGCCATGGCGATGGTCGAGCCGAGGTTGGACTGTATCTGCATGCTCTCCTCGGGATCCATGAAAATGCGGCGTCCGTCGATGTGGGAGGAGAAGTTGACGCCCGCCTCGGTTATCTTGCGCAGCTGCGCCAGTGAGAAGACCTGAAATCCGCCGCTGTCGGTGAGTATCGGCCCCTGCCAGTTCATGAACTTGTGCAGGCCGCCCAGCTTGCGTATCAGCTTATCTCCCGGACGAAGATGCAGGTGGTAGGTATTTGAGAGCTCGACCTGGCAGTGCAGATCGACAAGCTCGCGCGAGGAGATACCGCCCTTGATAGCGGCGCAGGTGCCGACGTTCATAAACACCGGCGTCTGTATATCTCCGTGCACCGTGTGCATTATGCCGCGCCGGGCGTTGCCCTCGGTTTTAAGTAATTCAAACATTTATATATATCCTTTTCCTTGTTGTTAACATCATGTGCGCAAAAACTGCCGGTCGAGCGTGGACTTTTTGATGACCATCGCCACCGGGCGTCCGTGCGGGCAGAAGGTGATGTCCGGCAGCTTCATCAGCTGCGCCACTATCCACTGAATGTGCTCGTCGGCATACTCGCGGCCGCCCTTGATGGCAGCCTTGCAGGAGGCCTGATAGAGTGCCTTTTCGAATATCATGTCGCGCGTCAGTTCGGCGGTTCCGGTCTGGTTGCGGACGCGCTCGGCGAGCGTCATGAATATATCGGGCACAGCGGAAAGCTCGATGGACTCGGGCACCGCCGTCACGCTAACGGTGTATTTCTCGGCCGTGAAGCGGAAGCCTGTAGCCTCGATCTCGTCGTGGTATGCGTCGAGCGCGAGCACCTCGTCGCTCGTGAGCATGAACTCAAGCGGAACCATGAGCAGCTGTGAATCCTTCTCGGCGTGGTGCAGCCCCGCCTTTAGCTGCTCGAAAATTATGCGCTCGTGCGCAGCATGCTTGTCGATGAGCAGCATCTGCTCGCCGCGCTCGACGATGACATAGCACCGGAACACCTCGCCGACAATGCGGTAGCCGGGGCCGTCGTCCGCGATGGTCTGCTGAACCATTTTTGCGGACTGCCGCGGCGTCACACAACCTGACGACTCAGGCACGCCCGACGGCTCGGGCACGCCGGGCATCGGGGGAATTTCCGGTGTGGGAAGCGTGTCGGGCACGGGCGGCGCGTCTGTCGCCGGGGGTGTCGGGGACGTTTGGTACATCGGCTGGAAGTCCGGGGGCGGGGGTGCGTAGTAAATCGGCAGGTCATCCGGCATTGGCGGAACGTCCAGCATTGGCGGAACGTCCAGCATCGGCGGAACGTCCGGCATCGGCGGAACGTCCGGCATTGGCGGAACGTTAGGCATCGGCGGAACGTCCGGCATCGGCGGAACGTCCGGCATTGGCGGGACATGCGAAGCCTGCACCGCGCCATATCCCGGTGTTGAGCTGATATAGCTCTCAACGCTCAGCTGCTCCGCGTCCGGGGCGCGTTTGCCTAAACTCCCGGCGGGGATAGCCGCGCATTCGGGCTCGATATCGTGCGAGACGTCCGGCTGAGCGCCCGTTTGAATGTCCGACTGAACATACGGCTGAGCATACGACCGGGCGTCCGATTGCACACCCGATTGAGCACCGGCCTGAGCGCCTGTCTGAACGCCCAACCAACCGCCGTTCTGTCCGCCCGGCCGCTTATCCGCGCCGCTCCCCGCGGCGCCCTTCTGCGCCGCGCCCGCGCCGTACATCTCGCGGTACTGCTCGTACGACATGTGCGTCAGCTTCTCGACGGGTATATCCGGGCGGGTTGTGTTGCTCTCGAGCGCCTTCTTGACAGCATAGTACACCGCCTCGAACACCGGCTTCTCGTTAGAAAACTTGACCTCGAGCTTGGCCGGGTGCACGTTGACATCGACCGCGCGCGGGTTTATATCGATAAAAAGCGTGCACACAGGAAACCTCTCCTGCGGCATGTATGAGGCGTACGCCTGCTCAAGCGCCGCCATGACCGTCCGGCTCTTGACGAGACGGTCGTTTATATAAAACGTCTGCCCGTTGCGGTTGGGCTTGACGTTGTCCGAACGGCCGATATAGCCGTGCACGCTGATGCCGTCGTATTCGTACTCGACGGCGATCAGTCGCTTGGCAAAGTCGCGGCCGTAGAGCGCGTAGATTGTGTTGTACAGTTTGCCGTCGCCGGCGGTCTGTATGCGGCACTTGCCGTCCATGATGAAATCGAAGGCAATATCAGGTCTCGACAGCGCCACGCGCTCGACGACGTTATACACCGCCGTCGCCTCGGTGACGTCCTTCTTGAGAAACTTACGCCGCGCCGGGACGTTGCAGAACAGGTTCTCGACCATGACCGTCGTGCCCTCGGAGCAGCCCTGCTCGTGAAGCTCTCTGACCTCGCCGCCAGACACCTCTATGCAGGCGCCCGTCGGCTGTCCGTGGACGCGCGAGATAATGCGCAGATCGGACACTGCCGCGATGGCGGCGAGCGCCTCACCGCGGAAGCCGAGCGTCATTATGCCGTCGAGGTCGGAGGCGTCGTGAATTTTGCTTGTCGCGTGCCGCCGGACCGCCACGGGAAGGTCGTCCTTGTCCATTCCGCAGCCGTTGTCACGCACGCGCATGAGCGACACGCCGCCGTTCTGTATCTCGACCGTGATTTTATCCGCGCCCGAGTCTATTGCGTTTTCCATCAGCTCCTTCACCACCGACGCCGGCCTGTCCACCACCTCTCCGGCGGCAATCAGATTGGCCACGGCGAACGAAAGAACATTGATTTTTCCCATAAGCTACCCTCCGGGGTTTATTTAAGGCGTTTTTGCAGATCGAACAGCAGCGTCATCGCCTCGTAGGGGGACAGCGTGTTTATGTCGGTCTGCTTGAGCTGGTCGATCACCTGGTCGCGCAGCATGTCTTCAAACGAAATAGCGCCGTCGTCCTCCTTTTTGACGGTCTCGGGCACAGCCGCCCTCTCTACCGCCCGCGACGCCTCCTCAACCTGCGAGAGCACCTCGCGCGCCCGCTTTATAACCTCGCCCGGAATGCCTGCCAGCTTTGCGACCTCGATGCCGTAGCTGTCATCCGTCGAGCCGCGGACGATTTTGCGCAGGAAAATTATGCTGTCCCCGCGCTTTTTGGCCGCGATGTTGTAGTTGACGACGCCGTCGAGCGTGCCCTCGAGAGAGGTCAGCTCGTGATAGTGCGTCGCGAACAGGGTTTTCGCGCCGATTTTGCGGCTGTTTGTGTACTCGACTATCGCCTGAGCTATGCTCATGCCGTCGAAGGTGGAGGTGCCGCGTCCCACCTCGTCGTAAATTATCAGACTGTTTCGCGTCGCGTTTTTGAGTATGTAGGCGACCTCGTTCATCTCAAGCATGAAGGTCGACTGCCCCGAAGCGAGGTCGTCCGACGCGCCGACGCGGGTGAACACCTTGTCAACGATGCCTATCGTCGCCTCCGCGGCGGGCACAAAGCTGCCTATCTGCGCCATGACGACAATGAGCGCCACCTGCCGCATATACGTCGACTTACCCGCCATATTGGGGCCGGTGATGAGCATCACGCGGCTGTCTGAGGTGTTGAGGTGGGTGTCGTTGGGGACAAAATATGTGTCCTTGACAAACTGCTCGACCACCGGGTGGCGGCCATCCTTTATGTCGATGGTGTCGGATATGTTTATCTCGGGCTTTATGTATTTGTTTTTGGACGCCACCGTCGCGAGGCTGATATAGACGTCAAGAGACGCCATGAGCGCGGCGGCGTGCTGGAGGCGGCGGCTGTTGTCGGACACCAGCGTGCGCACCTTGCTGAACAGCTCGTACTCGAGCGCCGCCAGCTTGTCAGACGCGCCGAGAATGGTGGCCTCCATGTCCTTGAGCTCGTTTGTGATGTAGCGCTCGCAGTTGGACAGCGTCTGCTTGCGTATATATGTGTCCGGCACCTGCGACATAAAGGCTTTTGACACCTCGATGTAGTAGCCGAACACGCGGTTGTAGCCGATTTTGAGCGTTTTGATGCCTGTCCGCTCGCGCTCCTCGTCGGCGATTTTTTTGATCCAGTCGCTTCCGTCGTCGCGCACCGAGCGCAGTCTGTCGACGTCGGCGTTGTAGCCGGGGCGTATCATGCCGCCCTCGCGGACCGAGAAGGGCGGGTCGTCGCATATAGCGTCGTTTATGGCCTTGTATATGTCCTCGAGCGTGTCCATCTCGCGCCATATGCGCGAGAGCTCGGCGCTCTTGCATTTGGCTATCTGACGGCGCAGCTCGGGCAGCACGGCGATAGTGGTCGCCACGGCGCGCAGGTCGCGCGCACCGGCGGTGCCGTAGACTATCTTGGTAACGAGTCGCTCGAGATCAAGCACGTCCTCGAGCAGCGCTCCGCACTCCTCGCGCAGCATAAAGTCGCCGAAAAGCTCCTCAACCGCGCCCTGTCTGCGCTGTATCTGCGCCAGATTCAGAAGCGGATGCTCGATCCACGAGCGCAGCATACGCGCGCCCGGCGCGGTGCGCGTCCGGTCGAGAACCCAGAGCAGCGTGCCCTTCTTCTCCTTGGTGCGCATCGTCTCGGTAAGCTCGAGGTTGCGGCGGGTGTTTATGTCCATGTCGAGGTACTGACTGTCGCCGTAGACGGTCAGGTCGCGGATGTAGGATATGTCCGACTTCTGCACCTCTGCGATGTAGTCCATCAGCGCGCCGAGCGCGCAGACAAGCGGTTTGTCCGCGAGGTCGTCCTCGCGCAGTGAATCACCGAACTGTGCGGCGACGCGCTCGCGCGCCGGGGCGAACTCAAACCGCCCCGGCTGGTTGTCAGACACCATAATCTCCTTGTGCGCGCCGAGGTACTTCTCAAGTCCCGCCACCTTGTCAAGGCTGACGTTGAGAATGACCTCGCGCGGCGCGTAGACGCCGAGCTCGTTTATCAGCTGCGCCTCGTCGCGGCTGCCCGTGAATGAGGTGACGTAAACCTGCGCCGTCGAAATATCGGCGAAGCATATGCCCGAGCCCTCGATACCGACGTAAACGGCGGAGATATAGTTATTCTGTCCCGAAACGAGCAGGTCGGACTCGATGAGCGTGCCCGGCGTGACGACGCGTATAACCTCGCGCGTCACAAGCCCCTTGGCGAGCGCCGGATCCTCCATCTGCTCGCATATTGCGACCTTGTAGCCCTTCCCGATCAGCCGACCTATGTACCCCTCGGCGCTGTGATAGGGGACGCCGCACATGGGCGCCCGCTCCTCCTCGCCGCAGTCGCGCCCCGTGAGCGTCAGCTCGAGCTCACGGGACGCTATTATGGCATCGTCAAAGAACATCTCGTAAAAATCGCCGAGGCGGTAAAACAGGAGATGATCCTTGTACTGATCCTTTATCTTGAAGTATTGCTCCATCATCGGAGTCATAAAACCTACCGTCCTTTCACATGCCCGCGGCGGGCAGATTGAGTCCTGTCGTCAGCGGCTCAGTGGTGACAGCCGGAGTGGCAGGTCGAGCAGTCGTGCGTGCAGGAGGAGGGCATCTGGCCGGTGATGGTGAAGGTAATCTGGTTGTTGACCTGCTCCATGAGCTTGTGAACCTCGTCCTGTGTGTCGGACAGCGCGACGTAGACGGGGTGCTCGGTCACGAGCTTGAACAGCTCGTTGAGACGGTTCTGAATGCTGTCTATTATCTGTGTGTCGGGCTCGGGGCGCGCGGCGAGATCCTCAAGCGCCTTGTGCTGAGCCTCGTATTCCGTCATATATTCGCCGAGCTCGGCGCAGTTTTCGTATTCTGCCTTGGCCGCCTCAAAACGGCGGTAGGTCTCGCTCTCCTTTATGATCTGACCGAGTGCGGTTGCTGCTTCCATGATTTCCATTGGTTTATTCTCCTTGATTTTTATCTGATTTTGTCCCGTAAAGGGCGAACGCTTCACTGCGTTCTATGTTGACGTCGACATACCGCCCGGTATCCTCGGGCGTGCCGACGAAAAATACTATTTTATTGCCGTCCGTGCGGCCGCTGTAAAGCGACGGATCGTTCTTGCTGACGCCGTCGCACAGCACGCGCAGCGTCTGCCCCTCACTGCCGCGGTTTATCTCGGCCGAGATGACGTTCTGCATCTCGAGCAGGCGCGCAAACCGCGCGCTCTTGATCTCCTCGGGCACCTGATCCGGCATGTCCGCGGCGGGCGTGCCGCGGCGGGGCGAGTATATGAACGAGAATATCATGTCGAACCTGACGCGGCGCAGCATGTCGAGCGTCGCCTCGAAGTCCTCCTCCGTCTCGCCGGGGAAGCCTACGATGATGTCGGTCGTGAGCGCGATGCCGGGCATGCGCTCGCGGATGTAGTCGACAGTGTCAAGATATTTTGCCGTGTCATAGTGGCGGTTCATGACCTTCAGCACGCGGTCGCTGCCCGACTGCAGCGGCAGGTGGAACTGGCGCGCCACCTTGTCCGACGCCGCCATGGCGTCGACCAGTTTGCGCGTCGCGTCCTTGGGGTGACTGGTCATAAAGCGCAGGCGGAAGTCGCCGGGGATTGCCGAGATTTCGGTAATGAGGTCGGCAAAGTCGTAGCCCTCTCCGAGGTCGCGGCCGTAGGAATTGACGTTCTGTCCGAGCAGCGTGATGTCTCGATAGCCCGCCTCCGCCAGCTCGCGCACCTCGCGCACGATGTGCTCGGGGCGGCGGCTGCGTTCGCGGCCGCGGACGTAGGGCACGATGCAGTAGGAGCAGAAATTGTTGCAGCCGTACATGATGCTCACCCACGCGCTCACACCGCCGACGCGGTAAACTGGGATATCCTCCGCGATGCGGCCCGGCTCGTCGTCGATGGAAAAGACGCGGCCGCGCTCGGTGTAGGCGCGGTATAAAAGCTCGGGGAATTTCCACTCCGCCTGCGGGCCGAGCACAAGATCGACGTGGCGGTAGCTTTCCTTCACCTTTTCCGCCACGCGCGGCTGCTGCGCCATGCATCCGCACAGGCAGATGATCTGGTCGGGGTTCGCTGCCTTGGTGTGCGTGAGCTGGCCGAGCATCCCGTAAACGGTCTTTTCCGCGTTCTCGCGGATGGCGCAGGTGTTCATGAGCACGATGTCGGCGCGGGCGGTATCGTCCGTAAATTCACAGCCCATCTCGCGCAGCATCCCCATCAGCCGCTCGCCGTCGGCCACGTTCTGCTGGCAGCCGTAGGTGTGGACGTATGCCAGCGGCTTCGCCGCGCGGCGCTCGTGCAGGGCGCGCACCCTGTCCATATATTCCCTCTGCCGCGCCGTTTCTTCGGCGCTGACCAATACCTTTTCACGTTCCACAGGGTGATCCTCCGAGTTGAGATACTTTAACTAATAAATTATAGCACGAAGCGCGCGTGCTGACAAGATGAAGCGGAAATTTTATCGCGCGCCGTTTTATTGCGCTTTTCCCCAAAAGCGGGAGATTTTTGTGCAAACTTTGTGCGTCCCGCCCTTGCAATCGCGCCGCCGGCATATTATAATTATTTATTGAACCTATCTATATTTTTTACAATGAAGGAAGGGCCTGTCTATGAACCTTTGGCATGATGTCGCACCGAACCGCGTGCGCCCCGAGGACTTTCTCGCCGTTATCGAGATCGAAAAGGGCAGCAAGAACAAGTACGAGATGGATAAGGAGACCGGCGCCCTGCGTCTCGACCGCATCCTCTACACCTCCACGCACTATCCCGCCAACTACGGCTTCATTCCCCGCACCTGGGCGGACGACGGCGACCCGCTGGACGTTCTCGTGCTCTGCTCGGAGTGCATCCGTCCGCTGAGCCTTGTCGAGTGCTATCCCATCGGCGTCATCACGATGGAGGACGGCGGCTCCCTCGACGAGAAGATCATCGCTATTC
>CAVIBA010000050.1:2752-12201 GCA_963640785.1 Bulleidia sp. | reverse complement strand
ATATTGCATAAACCCCGGCGGCGTACAGCAGTATTATCAACGTGAAGTAGACGCAGGCGGGGCGTAAGATTTTGTCCCAGAAAGCCTTCATTTTGGAATCATCCTTAAATTACATCAGCCGTCACGGCTGTACCTTATATATTATCACATCCCGGCAATTTTTGCAAGACGAAACTGCAATGATTTACAAATTTTCGACGGCGATTTTTGCGTCAGTCAGGCGTCTCGGGGTACTCGGCGTAGGAGCGCGAGTAGAGCTCGCCGTCGCGCCGCAGCACGGCGGCGCGGTTGCGGTAAAGCAGGCGCGTCAGCGCGTACATGTCGACCCAGATCTGGTTGGTTCCGTCCTTCTGGGAGGTGTGGAATATGATTTGCAGGCCGTAGTGCAGATGCGGCGTGTCGATGTTGTTGACGTTCTCCTTGACGCTGTAGCCCGTCATGCCGAGGTAGCCGATGACCTCTCCTGCGTTGACGATTTTGCCGGGGTACATGTCAAGGTAAGGGTGGTCGCGGCGCAGGTGGGCATAATAATAGTAGCGCCGACCGTCGAAGGAGCGTATGCCGATGCGCCAGCCGCCGTACTGGTTCCAGCCGACGGCCTCGGCGTAGCCGCTCTCCACCGCAACGACCGGCGTCCCGACGCTGCCCATGAGGTCGTGACCGAGGTGGCGGCGGCGGTAGCCGTAGCTGCGCGAGGCACCGAAGTCGTCAAAATCGGCGTAATAGTAGCCTTGAGCTATTGGTGAGTAGCCGCGGAGCCCGTAGACCTGCTCGCGCACCTCGCTGCCGTCCTCGGCGACGCTTACCCGAGTGAATTCGCCGACAAGCCCGCCGAGCACCGCACCGTAGGCGCGCTGATAATAGCCGAACAGCCGGGTGTTGCGCACGTGCGAGGCTATGTCCGAGCCGTCGGAAAGCACCTCGATGAGCGAGGCTGTGTCGGACGACGAGTAGGAGGAAAAGTCCCCGCCGCACCGCGCGGCGTGGTAGGCGAGAATGTCGACCCAGGAGATGCCTTTCCCGACGTTGTGCGCGGCGATGTCGGCCTCGAGCGCGTCGGAGAGGGCGTCGTAGGTCGGGTTGAAGTCGATCCACTTGATGTAGTTTTGCTCCTCGGCAACGGCGGGTACTCCGAGGCAGGGAAGCAGTATGAGCGTGAGACACAGAATGCAGAACAGCTTTTTCATTATTGTTGCCTTTCGTTTTTGATAATAAGCATATCTTACATTTAGTATTGAAGAAAAAGCGGTTTGTATCAGCGGTAAATTATTATCCGGAATGAAAAAAGTGTGCGCGGACGCCGCCGCAAAATATAAAAATATTCATGCATGCAGCGAAAATATTCATTATTGCACTTGACTTTGCACCCCGGCGATTGTATAATAGAATATCATGGAGTATTATTGTCGGCAAGACTTTGCGAAAGGAAAACCTATGACAAGACGAGAAGCAAGAGAGGCGGTTTTCGGACTGCTGTTTGAAACTGATTTCCACCCGCAGGACACACCCGAGAGCATTTACGATGTTTCCTGCGACAACCGGGATGTCGGTGAGGACAAGTACGTCCGGGCGGCGTATTTCGGCGTGATGGAGCACGTGAATGAGCTCGACACCATTATCGAAAAATATTCGCGCGGCTGGAAGGCCTACCGCATCTCGGGCATATCCCGCGCGGCGCTGAGGCTCGGCACCTGGGAGATGCTGTACGGCGACGGCATCCCGCACAACGTCTCGATAAACGAGGCGGTGGAGCTGGTCAAAAAGTACGACGAGCAGCGCGCACGGCCGTTTGTCAACGGCGTGCTCAACGCCGTCAAGGACGCGGTCGAGTCCGGGGACGCCGTGCCCAATGAATGAGGCGCGTTTTGTCGGCATAGACACCAGCAACTACACCACCTCCGGCGCGGTCTGCGACGGAGAGGGAAGGGTGCTGGCCAATATCAAACTGCCGCTTCCGGTCGCCGAGGGCGGCCGCGGACTGCGTCAGAGTGACGCAGTCTTCTCGCACATAAAAAATCTGCCGGAGGTGCTCGCGCAGGTGCGTGCCGCACTCGACGGACACCGCGTGACGGCGGTCGGCGTGTCTGCCACGCCGCGCGACGCCGAGGGATCGTACATGCCCTGCTTTCTGTCGGGCGTGGCGGCGGCTTCGGCGCTCGCGGCGGGAGCAGGAGCGCCGCTCTACCGCTTTTCGCATCAGGACGGGCACATAATGGCCGCCGGATATTCGTCCGGCGGGCTCGATGTGCTGCTTTCCGCCCCCTTTTGCGCGTTTCACGTGTCGGGCGGGACGACGGAGATAGTCCGCGTCGTGCCGCGCGGCAACGCCTTTGACGTCACGCTGCTCGGCGGTACGCGCGATCTCAACGCCGGGCAGGCGATTGACCGCGCAGGCGTGGCCATGGGGCTGAAGTTCCCCTGCGGTCCGGCGCTCGAGCAGGCGGCGCGCACCTACACCGGCAAGCTGCCGCGTCCGCGCATATGCGTCGACGGGCTCGAGTGCAACCTCTCGGGACTTGAAAATCTGGCCGCCTCGATGTACGGCGGCGAGGACGATCTGCCGCGCACGGCGGCATTTGTCCTGAATTTCGTCGGGCAGACGCTGCGCGCGCTCTGCCGCAACGTCCGCGCCGCCTACCCCGGCGAGCCGGTGCTGTTCGCGGGCGGAGTTATGAGCAATTCGATCATTAAAAATACAATCGGCCGTGAGGAGGGCATATATTATTCCGAGCCCGCCTTCTCGGCTGACAACGCCGCCGGCGTCTCGCTTTTGTGCCGCCGGGCGTGGATGGCGGAGGTGGAGCATGGCTGAGCGCATGATGTTCAGTGTCAGCCAGGTCAATGAGTACGTTAAAATGCTGGTTGACAACGCGCCCGTGCTGTCGGGGTTGATGGTGCGCGGCGAAATATCCAACTTCAAGCACCACTCTACGGGGCATTTCTACTTCACGCTCAAGGACGAGACCTCGTCGCTCAAGGCGGTCATGTTCCGCTCGGCGGCCTGCCGGGTGGGGTTCGCCCCGCGCGACGGCATGAAGGTCATCGTCTTCGGGCGCATATCCGTCTTCCCGCGCGACGGCGTCTATCAGATATACGCCGAAAGTATGCAGCCGGACGGCATCGGCGCGCTTTATTACGCCTACGAGCAGCTTAAAAACAAGCTCGCCGCCGAGGGACTGTTCGACGAGTCGCGCAAGCGCCCCATCGCGCGCTTTCCTGAGACAATAGGCATCGTCACCTCGCCGACCGGCGCGGCGGTGCGCGACATGATAAACATCATCACCCGCCGCTATCCCGCGGCGACGGTGTACATCTACCCGGCGCAGGTGCAGGGGCCGTCCGCCCCGCCGCAGCTGTGCGCGGGCATCGACTTTTTCAACAGCACCCGTCCGGTCGACACCATAATCATAGGCCGCGGCGGCGGCTCGCTCGAGGATCTCTGGGCCTTCAACAACGAAACGCTGGCGCGCAAGGTCGCCGCGTCGGGCGTGCCCGTCATCTCGGCCGTGGGGCACGAGACGGACTTTTCGCTCTGCGATTTCGCAGCCGATCTGCGCGCGCCGACGCCGTCGGCCGCGGCCGAGCTGGCAGTCCCAGACAGCGCCGAGCTCTCGCGGCACGTAGCGCAGCTCGGGCTGCGGCTTGACGGGGCCGTCGACCGTGCGCTGAAGCTGCGGCGCGACCGTGTGGCGGCGCTCGCCGCCTCGCGCATACTGAGCGATCCCGCGCGCCTGACGGACGACCGCAGAATGGCGTTGCTGTCGCTCACCGAGCGGCTTGAAGGCAGTGCCGACCGTGCGCTCGAGAGCGCGCGTTTCCGCCTCGCGGCGACCGCGCGACACCTCGGCGCACTCGACCCGTTCAGCATACTCAGCCGCGGATACGCGGCCGTGTTTGCGGGAGAGAGAGCGGTTCGGTCGGTGGAGGAGCTCAGGTCGGGGGACAGCGTTGTCCTGCGTCTCGCTGACGGCACAGCCACCGCCGACATCACAAATACAGAAAAATCGGTATAAAAACATGAAAAAAATTAGTTTTGAGCAGTCGCTTGAGCGACTGGAGGAAATAGTAAAGCTGCTTGAAACGGGCAGTGCGCCGCTTGAGGAGTCGACCAAGCTGTACGAGGAGGGAATAGCCCTCGTCCGCGTCTGCAACGCTAAGCTCGAGCAGACCGAGGCGCGCATACGCCTGCTTCGCACCGGCGCCGACGGCGGCGTCGAGGAGGTTCCAATGCCGGAAATGACGGACGGCTCGTCGGGCGTCGCTCCCGACGGCACACCGGATAAATAAAAACAAGGAGACCTGCCATGACAACTGAAATGAAGTATTCAAAAGCCGATGTGGCGGCCATGCTCAACGAGGACGCCAAGCTGACCGAGGAGGCGCTTCACGGCTACCTCGCGGCCAACGACGTCTATCTTCAGATACTGTTTGACGCCGAGCGATACAGCGTCTTTGCGGGCGGCAAGCGTATACGCCCGGCGCTGGTGCTGGAGTTCTGCCGCCTGTTCGGCGGGGACGTGCGCGCCGCGCTCCCGTTCGCGGCGGCGGTCGAAATGGTGCACACATATTCGCTCATTCACGACGATCTGCCCTGCATGGACGACGACGATCTGCGCCGCGGCCGTCCCACCTGCCACAAGCAGTTCGGCGAGGCAAACGCGCTGCTCGCGGGCGACGGCCTTCTGACCTACGCCTTCGAGATAACCGCGCAGAATAAGTACGTCACCGACCTATGCGCCGCGTCGGCTGTTGTCGCGCTGGCAAAGGCGGCGGGAAGTCTCGGCATGATAGGCGGGCAGGTGCTCGACCTTGTCGGCGAGACGCGAGAGCTCGATTTTGAAACGCTGCTCCGCCTGCACCGGCTCAAGACCGGCTGCATGATAAAGGTGTCGGCGCTGCTCGGCTGCATGGCGGCGGGACTGCCCAAGGGCGACATGAAGTCGCTCGCGGCAACCGACTACGCCGAGAAGATCGGCCTCGTTTTCCAGATAATTGATGATATTCTTGACGTCACGGGCGACGCCTCGCTGCTCGGCAAGGACTGCGGCAACGACGCGGCGCACAACAAGACCACATTCATGACCTACTTCACGCCCGAGGCCGCGCGGCACTATGCCGGCGAGCTGACCGAGCGCGCGGTGGCGTCGATACACAAATACCACGGAAGCGAGCGTCTGTGCGGGCTGGCTTACTACCTGCTCGATCGCGAATATTGAACGTGCGGGCAGACATTTATCTCGTCACACATGGTCACACGCGCAGCAGGGAGGCGGCTCGAACACTCATTTCTGCCGGTCTTGTGATGCTTGACGGGCAAAAAGTTGTCAAGCCGTCACAGCCGGTCGACGAGGGGGCGGCGCACGAGGTCGTCATATCGGATGGTGACGAAAACCGCTACGTCAGCCGCGGCGGACTCAAGCTCGAAGCGGCGCTTGCCGCAGCCGGTCTCGACGTCACGGGGACCCGATGCGTCGACATCGGAGCCTCGAGCGGCGGCTTTACCGACTGCCTGCTTCAGCACGGCGCCGCGCAGGTTTTCGCACTCGACTCGGGGCATGGACAGCTCGCCGCGTCGCTTGTATCCGACGCTCGCGTCGTCAACATGGAGGGCTTCAATGCCCGCCAGCTATGCGACGGCGGGCGGCACGGCCTGCCGTGCGATCTCGATGTGGCCGTCATGGACGTTTCGTTTATATCGCAGACCTACATTCTGCCCGGCATACCGCCGCTGCTTCGCGACGGCGGGGCGATAGTCAGCCTCATCAAGCCGCAGTTCGAGGTCGGTCGCTCGGGGCTCGGCAAGGGCGGCATCGTCCGCGACGCGCAGAGGCGCGCGGAGGCGATACTTCGCGTTACGTCATGCGCTGCAGTGGCGGGACTTGGCTTTGTCGCGCTCATACCGTCGCCAATATGCGGCGGCAACGGCAACCGCGAGTATCTGCTCGTGACCCGAAAGGGAGTCGCGGGCGAATATCCGTCCGCAGAGGAGGTCGCGCGGCTTGTCCGCGAGGCCGGGGAGCATTGAGCCGCTACGGCAGAATGCGCAAGCATTCAAATATGTAAACACGCAAACACTCAAACACTCAAACACGCAACACCGCAAGGAGGCGGCATGGAACAGATAAAGCGGGTGGCCGTTATCACCAATTACAATATAACGGAAAAAGCGCTGGCCGCGCTGACTGTTGCGGATAAATTCATCCGGTTCGGATGCGACGTGCTGATATGCCTGTCGGCGCGCGAGCGGATAAACCGCCTGCGCCGTATGCGCAGGGAATTTCATTTTCTGCCGCCGGACGAGCTGTACGAGACGGCGGACATTCTGGTCGTCCTCGGCGGCGACGGCAGCATTCTCGAGGCCTCGCGCCGCGCCGCGCTGAACCGCACGCCGATACTCGGTATCAATCTCGGGCGTCTCGGCTTCATGGCCGAGCTCGAGATGGATGAGCTCAAGCTGCTGCCCCGGCTTTTCGAGGGCAAATACAAAATCGACGAGCGCTCCATGCTCTGCGTCACCATGAACGACGCCAAGGGCGGGCGCAAGCTGTCGTCGTTCGCGCTCAACGACGCCGTCATATCGAACGGCTCGGTCGCGCGGATAGTCGACCTCGAGCTGCTCTGCGGCGGTGAGTCGGTCACGACCTACCGGGCAGACGGCCTCATAATCGCCACACCGACCGGCTCTACCGCCTATTCAATGGCGGCGGGTGGCGCGATAACGCATCCGCACCTCGAGTGTTTCTGCGTGACGCCCATATGTCCGCACTCGCTTGCGGCGCGTCCGATGGTCTTTCCCGACTCGCTCGAGCTGACCGTGCGCAACATATGCGACCGCGAGAAAAATCTTTTCCTGACCATCGACGGCCGTACGAACTACGAGCTTTACCGCGGCGAGACGGTTAGCATCACAAA
This sequence comes from Bulleidia sp., assembly GCA_963640785.1. Lineage (GTDB taxonomy): Bacteria > Bacillota > Clostridia > Oscillospirales > CAG-272 > UMGS1002. The sequence continues at coordinate 5,289 of CAVIBA010000050.1, read as the reverse complement.
GTCAGACAAAACCACGCGCCTCGTCACGCTCAAGGAGCGCGGGTTCTACGATACATTACGCCAGAAAATGACCAACGGTCGCTGAAAAAAGAAAGGCTGGGTAAAGCATAAATGAAGGCAACAAGACAAGAGGAAATTCTCAAGCTGGTGTCCGAGGAGGCTATACAGACGCAGGACGAGCTGATAAACCGCCTGCGCGAGCTCGGATACAGCGTTACTCAGGCGACGGTCTCGCGCGACATAAGACAGCTTAAGCTGACCAAGGTTCAGACGGCGGAGGGCGTTTACCGTTACGTCATTCCGCGCGGCAGCGGCGGCGAGGACAGCGGTGTGACAAGGCTCAATGAAACGCTGATAAACGCCATCACGCGCATAGACCACGTAAACAACATTATTGTAATAAACACCTACCCGGGCATGGCTCAGGCAGTGGCCTCCGGCATCGACTCGGCGCAGAAGCAGGACATTCTAGGCTGCGTCGGCGGCGACGATACCATCATCGTTGTCGCGCGCAGCGAAGAGCTGGCGCGGTCGTTCTGCGACGGCTTCCGCAAGCAGATGCTGATAGTCTGAGGGCGATATGCTAAGGTCACTTCAGATTGTCAACGTCGCGGTGATAAAGCAGGCGGACATCGAGTTCTCGGACGGCTTCTGCGTGCTGACGGGCGAGACGGGTGCGGGCAAGTCGATAATTATCGACAGCATCGGCCTGTTGCTCGGCAGCCGCGCGCCGCGCGAGCTGATACGCGCTGGTGAGGACCGCGCGACGGTGACGGCGCTTTTCGACCGTCCCGGCACGTCGACCTGCACACTGCTCGACGATTACGGAATAGAGCACGAGGACGGCGTTCTGCTTTGCCGCAGCGTGTCGGCCGACGGACGGTCGAGCGCGCGCATAAACGGGCAGGCCGTCACGGCTGCGATGCTGCGCGAGGTCGGCAGAACGCTGATAACAATACACGGTCAGCACGACAACCAGCGCCTGCTTCAGCGGTCGTATCACATACGCCTGCTCGATGCCTACGCGGGCACCGCGCCGCAGCTTGCCGCCTACCGCGAGGCCTACGACAACTGGCGCGCCCTCGACGAAGAGCTGCGCAACCTGCGCCGCGACGAGGCCGAGAAAATGCGCCTGCGCGACATACTCGAGTATCAGATAAAGGAAATTGACGGCGCGCGCCTTAAGGCGCGCGAGGAAGAGGAGCTGTCGGCCGCGCGCCTGCGGCTCCAGAGCGCCGAAAAGATAAAAAAACAGGCCGATTTCGCCTACCGCGCGCTTTATGCGAGCGAAAAGGGCTCGGTAGCCGTGCTGCTTCAGCGCGCACAGAGCGCGCTCGAGCAGCTGTCGGACGTCATCCCTGAGGCGGCGGAGCTTGCGGTGCGGCTGGAAAACTGCCGCTACGAGGTCGAGGACGTCGCCTCGACCGCCCACGGCTATACCGACGATTTCGACGGCGATCCGACCGCCATGCTCGATAAAATCGAGAGCCGCCTTGACCTGATAGGCCGTCTCGAGCGCAAGTACGGGGCGGATATTCCCACCGTCCGCGCCTTCCGCGACGAAGCGGCGGCAAGGCTCGACGCGCTCGATAATTCCGACGCGCGCGCCGCCGAGCTCGAGACGCTTATCGCAGAGGCTGCGGGACGCGTCCGGGAGCTTGGCGCACGGCTGACAAAGCTGCGGCGTGCCGCCGCGGTCGAGGCCGCGGGGCGCGTGTGCGAAATTCTCGCCTACCTCGACATGCCGGGCGTGCGGTTCGGTATTGACGTCAGCCCCTGCGAGCCGGGGGCCGACGGCTGCGATGCCGTCGAGTTCATGATTGCGGCAAATCCCGGCGAGGATCCCGTCCCGCTGGCCAAAACGGCGTCGGGCGGCGAGCTGTCGCGCGTCATGCTGGCGCTCAAATGCGTGCTGTCCGAGAACGACGGCATTGACACAATGATATTCGACGAGGTCGACGCCGGAATTTCGGGCAAAACCTCGCGCAAAGTCGGCGTCAAGCTGCACGAGCTGTCGCGGGGGGTGCAGGTTCTGTGCGTGACGCACTCGGCGCAGATCGCGTCACTGGCAGACCGGCACCTGCTCATCTCAAAGGGCGAGTCCGGCGGGCGCGCCGAGACGTCGGTCAGAGCGATAAGTGGGGACGAGCGCGTCCATGAGATTGCGCGCATCCTCGGCGGAATCAACATTACCGAAAAGCAGTGCGAGGCTGCAAGGGAGCTGCTGGAGCATGAATAAAACAAACGCTATGCGCCGTCTCGACACGGCAAAAATACAGTACACCGTCTGCGAGTACGTCCCGGACGAAAACGACCTTTCCGGGGTGCATGTTGCCGCCCAGATAGGCCTGCCGCAGGACATGGTTTTCAAAACTCTCGCGGCGCGCGGAGACCGCCACGGCGTGGTGGTGTTCTGCATTCCGTGTGCGGCCGAGCTTGACTTAAAGGCGGCCGCCGCGGCGAGCGGCAACAAGTCGCTCGAGCTTTTGCACGTCAAGGATTTGCCGGGGATCACCGGATACGTGCGCGGCGGGGTG
>CAVIBA010000050.1:0-2742 GCA_963640785.1 Bulleidia sp. | reverse complement strand
GACTCGGCGCTGTCCCACGACAGGATAACGCTCAGCGCCGGAATGAAGGGTGCGCAGCTTCTGCTCGACCGCGCCGAGATCGTGGCGTTTCTCGGAGCGACTGTCTGTCACCTGACGAGATAATCGGATTTGACATCACTAATTGAAAATAATACTACTGAAAAATAATTGTATTTGCGCGTGCGTGACGCGCGTAGCAAAGGAACGGAAAGACATATGCAGAAAATCAAACAACTGATTTCCGAGGAACTGGCCCGGTGTGCCGGTGAAGCGTTCCCTGGAAGCACACTGACACCGGCGGACATGCTGTCCATGCTGGAGTACCCGCCCGACTCGTCCATGGGAGACCTTGCGCTGCCTTGCTTCAAGCTCAGCCGCTCGCTGCGCCGCTCGCCGGTGCAGATTGCAGAGGCGCTGGCGGCGGGGCTCAAGTCCGCAGAGTCAAAGGACGGGGGAGCCGTCGGCGAGGTCAGCGCCGTCAACGGCTACCTGAATATCCGCATTTCTGACGCCTATCTCGCGGGCAACGTTCTGCCGGAGATACTCCAGAAGGGCGAAAAATACGGCTCGCCTGTCGGCTGGGAAGGTAAAAAAATAGTCCTCGACTATTCCTCCCCCAACGTAGCAAAGCCGTTTCACATAGGCCACCTCGGGACTACTGTCATCGGACACTCGCTCAAGATGCTGTTCGAGTTCGCAGGCTGCGAGTGCGTCGGCATCAACCACCTCGGCGACTGGGGCACGCAGTTCGGAAAGCTGATAACGGCGTTTCGCCTGTGGGGCAACCGCGAGGAGGTCGAGGAGAAGGGAATTGACGAGCTTGTTGCGCTCTACGTCCGTTTCCACACCGAGGCCGAGCAGGACAAAACGCTCGAGGACAAGGCGCGTGCCGAGTTCACCAAGCTCGAGCACGGCGACGAGGAGAACCTTGCGCTGTGGCGCTGGTTCGTCGACATAAGCATCAAGGAGTACAAGAAGACCTACAAGCAACTGGGGATTGAGTTCGATTCCTACAACGGCGAGAGCTTTTACACCGACAAAATGCCCGAGCAGGTCGAGCTTTTGCGCGAGAAGAACCTCATGAAGCTTGACGACGGCGCGTCGATAGTCGACCTGTCGGCCTACGACATGCCGCCCTGCCTCATTCTCAAGCGCGACGGCTCCACGCTCTACCCGACGCGCGACATCGCCGCCGCGGTCTACCGCAAGCGCACCTACAATTTCGACAAGTGCATATACGTCACCTCCGCGGGGCAGTGCCTGCACTTCCGCCAGTGGTTCAAGGTCATGAAGCTGATGGGCTACGACTGGACGGACGAGCTGGTTCACGTCCCCTACGGCACGGTCAGCATCAACGGCACAAAGCTTGCGACGAGAACGGGAAATGTCATACTGCTCAAGGATCTTTTTGCACAGGCGATTGACAAGGTCAAGTCCATCATGGAGGAGAAGAGCCCAGGACTGCAGAACCGGGACGAGGCCGCCGAGGCGGTCGGCGTCGGCGCGGTGGTGTTCTACTACCTGTCCGGCAGCCGCATGCGCGACATCAATTTTATAATGGAGGACGCGCTGAGCTTTGACGGCAACACCGGCCCCTACGTGCAGTACACCTACGCGCGCACCTGCTCGGTGCTCGAGAAGGCGGGCGTGACTGCGGAGCAGGTGGCGGACGGAATCGCGTCGGGCGCAAAGATTACCGCGCCCGAGGAGGCGGAGCTGCTTAAGATAATGTGCCGTTTCCGCGAGCGTGCCGAGGCCGCCATCAACGATTACGAGCCCTTCTACATCACGCGGTTCATACTCGACGTTTCGTCGGCGTTCAACCGTTTCTACCACAACTGCCGCATACTTGACGAGGAAGACGCAGTCGTCCGCGCGACCAGAATCGCGCTGACCGGCGCGGCGAACATCGTATTAGGGCGCGCATTCGGGCTGATTTGCCTGAAGAAAATGTCAAAAATTTAATTATTTATATACGAGGTATTAACTATGTCCGGACACAGCAAATGGGCTAACATCAAGCACAAAAAAGAGAAGACAGACGCTCAGCGCGCCAACGTATTCACCAAGATAGGCAAGGAGATTGCGCTTGCGGTCAAGGCCGGCGGCGGCGACCCCGCCTCCAACTCCAAACTGCGCGACCTTATTTCCAAGGCCAAGGCAAACAACGTTCCCAACGACAATATTGATCGCATAATCAAAAAAGCGATGGGCTCTGACAGCGTAAATTACGAAAAAGTGACCTACGAGGGCTACGGCCCCTGCGGAATTGCCGTCATCGTCGAGGCGACGACGGACAACCGCAACCGCACCGCAGGTGAGGTTCGCCACTTCTTCGACAAGTTCGGCGGCAACATGGGTCAGGTCGGTTGCGTGGGCTTCCTGTTCTCGGACAAGGGTGTGATAGTTGTTCTGCGCGAGGACGTCAAGAGCGAGGACGCGCTGATGGAGACCGCGCTCGAGGCCGGAGCTTCCGATTTTGTTTCCGACGAGGAGACCTTCGAGATTTACACCGAGCCGGACGATCTCTACGCTGTCCGCGACGCGCTTGAGGCGGCCGGGTACAAGATTGAGTCCGCCGAGATGGACAAGATCCCGTCCACCTACGTTACCCTCGAGAACGAGGACGACATCAAGCACATGAACCTCCTGCTCGACAACCTCGAGGACAACGACGACGTCATTAACGTCTTCCACAACTGGGAGAACTGCGATTGAGGTTTTTGGGGCGCTGCCCCAAAC
>CAVIBA010000049.1:8911-12262 GCA_963640785.1 Bulleidia sp. | reverse complement strand
CGATAAAGGGCTATTGGGAGCAGGACGGCCGGATGCACGGCAACGGCTTCACATTTGCAAATTACAGTTCGGCCGAGCTTTATGACCGCATACGCGCGGCGCTCGAGCTGTGGCGCGACGCCTCCCGGCGCGACCGCTTCGTCCGTAAAATAATGGACGTTGATTTTTCGTGGGGCGCGTCTGCTTCCCGCTACCAACAGCTTTACCGCGAGCTTGTCGCGGAGAAGGATTGATATATGAACCTTAACGAAAACGAAATGCCCGGATGCGAGCGCATCCGGGCGGAGATAGAAGCGAAACTGTTGCGTCATTTCGGCACCGATCCTGCCGGCGCGACGCATGAGCAGCTTTACAAGGCAACAGCACTGACAGTCAAGGACATACTGACCGAGAAGCGCGCCGAGTACAAAAAGCAGGTCAATGCCGACGGCGCGCGCCGGGTGTACTATATGAGCATTGAGTTTCTGCTCGGCCGGTCGCTCAAGAACAGCCTGTGCAACTTGGGGCTCGACAAGGAATACGCCCGCGCGCTGAGCTCTATGAGCGTCTCGCTCGAGGAGCTTTACGAGTGCGAGCCCGACGCGGGTCTCGGAAACGGCGGCCTCGGACGCCTGGCGGCATGCTTTCTTGACTCGCTGTCCTCGCTCGACTACCCGGCGACCGGCTTTTCGATATGCTATGAGTACGGCCTGTTCCGTCAGAAGATAATAGACGGCATACAGGTCGAGCTGCCCGACATATGGCTTCCGGGCGGCGAGATCTGGCTGATTCCGCGCACCGACCGCATTTTCCACGTCCGTTTCGGCGGACACGTCAAGGAGAACTGGCAGTCCGGCCACCTCGAGATAACCTACGAAAACTGCGACGAGGTCGAGGCGGTGCCCTACGACATGATGATCTCGGGCGCCGACTGCGACGCGGTATCGCAGCTTCGTCTGTGGCGCGCGCGCGACATTCAGAACTTCAATATGGGTCTGTTTACGCAGGGACAGTACGTCCGCGCGCTCGAGGAGAGCAACCGGGCGGACATCATCTCAAAGGTGCTTTATCCATCGGATGAGCACACCGAGGGTAAGTTGTTGCGTCTGACCCAGCAGTATTTTCTTGTTTCGGCGTCGATACAGAGCATAATCCGCGACCATATCGCCGTTTACCGCACGCTCGATAACCTGCCGGACAAGGTCGCCATCCACATCAACGATACGCACCCCGCGCTCTGCATTCCCGAGCTTATGCGTATCCTTATCGACGATTACCGCTTCAACTGGGACAAGGCGTGGAACTTCGTGACGCGCATAGTGTCCTACACCAACCACACCGTCATGCCCGAGGCGCTCGAATGCTGGGGCGAGGACGTGTTCAAGCTCAAGCTGCCGCGGCTCTATATGATTGTCAAGGAGATAAACGAGCGCTTCTGCCGCGAGGCATGGAACGTTTTCCCCGGCAACTGGGACCGCATCTCGCGCATGAGCATAATATGCGGCGGACAGGTGAGAATGGCAAATCTTTCGGTTGTCGGCTCGCACTCGGTCAACGGTGTGTCCAGGCTGCACTCCGAAATACTCAAAAACAACACCTTCCTCGACTTCTACCGCATGTACCCCGAGCGCTTTACCAACGTGACCAACGGCATAGCGCACCGCCGCTGGCTGTGCTATTCCAACCCGCGACTCGCGGGGCTGCTTGACGAGTGCATAGGCTGCGGTTATCGCTCTCACTCGCAGGAGCTGGCCGAATTTGCAAAGTACGCCGGCGACGAGAGCGTTCTCTCGCGCCTCGGCGAGATAAAACGGCAGAACAAGGCCGATTTTGCGACCGCGCTCGCACGGCATACCGGGCAGATTATCAACCCCGACACCATATTTGACGTTCAGATAAAGCGTCTGCATGAGTACAAGCGCCAGTTGCTCAATGCGCTCAACATCATCGGCGTCTACCTCGATCTGAAGGACGATCCCGACATGGACATTGAGCCGCAGACCTTCATTTTCGGCGCCAAGGTGGCGCCCGGATACTATATGGCCAAGCAGATAATACGCCTGCTGTATTACCTCGGCCGCGATATAGAAGCACATCACAAAATAAGAGAAAAGCTGCGTGTAGTCTTTCTTGAGGACTACAATGTGAGCATGGCGGAGGCGCTTGTGCCCGCAGCTGAGGTCAGCGAGCAGATCTCGCTTGCCGGCAAAGAGGCCAGCGGCACGGGGTGTATGAAGCTCATGATAAACGGTGCGCTCACGCTCGGCACGCTCGACGGCGCGAACGTCGAGATGCAGGCGGCGGTAGGCGAGGACAACATGTATATCTTCGGCCTGAACAGCCGCGAGGTGGATGAGCTGTGGCTCCGCGGCTACAACGCCGCCGAGTTCTACAACTCCAACCCGAGACTGCGCCGCATAGTCAACAGCCTTGACGCCGGCTTTGCCGGAGAATCCTTCTCCGAGATTGCGGTTTATCTCATCGCCGGACACGGTATCGCCGACCCCTATATGTGCCTTGCCGACTTCGAGTCCTACCGTCTCGCGCGCGAGCGTATGCTGAAGGACTACGCAGACAAGGCCAAGTGGAACCGCATGTCGCTTTGCAACATCGCCGCCGCGGGGCAGTTCTCGGCTGACCGCAGCATCGAGGAGTACGCGCAGCGCATCTGGGGACTCCAGAAAGTAAAGCTCAAAAAGGATTGAAATGCTTCCAAAACTTACTGACGAGATTGGGGCGGGGGCAGTCCCGTGCCTAAAAAAACAACTTTTCGCTCCGGGCGGCGAGGTCACGGATGTGACGCCGCTCGGCGCGTTTCCGGTGACGCACAGGCTCGGGCTGTGCCTGTGCGTGCCGGTGCGGCTGGGGATTACCGGCGTTACGCTGCGGCTCTGCCGAGACGGCGCGCCGTCCGGCGACATACCGCTCGACATATCGGAAAGTTCGCTCGGCGTCGACTGCTATCGCCACACGCTTGAGCTCTCCGAGCTGTGCGTCGGCCGCCGCTCAGGGCTTTTTTACTACGAGTTTATTCTGCACCGCGGCCGCGAGAAGCTTTTCTCCGGCACGGCCAACAATGTGGATATGACACTGTCCGGCGAGACGTCCGGACGTTTTATGCTGCTGGTCTACGAGGAGGGCTTTGCCGTTCCGCGCTGGCTCGGCAGCAATATTATATATCACATATTCGTAGACAGGTTTGGTAAGACGGGGCGCAATTTATTTGTTCGTGATGACGCCGTGCTCAATCCTGACTGGGATGGGGGCATTCCTTCTTACGCCGAGGTGCCGGGTGGGGACGTCGCAAACAACGACTTTTTCGGCGGCACGCTCGACGGCGTCGTCGAGCGGCTTGACTATCTTGCCTCGCTC
>CAVIBA010000049.1:5124-8901 GCA_963640785.1 Bulleidia sp. | reverse complement strand
ACCTGAGCCCGATATTCGAGGCGTATTCAAACCACAAATACGACACCGGAGACTACGAGCATGTTGACGCCATGTTCGGCGGCGACGCTGCGCTTGACCGACTACTTGTGGCCACGGCAGAGCGGGGAATGCACGTCATACTCGACGGCGTCTTCAATCACACCGGCGACGACAGCCGCTACTTCAATCGGTACGGACGCTACGCTGACGTCGGCGCGTATCAGTCGGTGGCGTCGCCATATTTCAAGTGGTACAGCTTCCGCGAGTACCCCGACAGCTACGAATGCTGGTGGAACATACGCATACTGCCGCGTCTGCGTCAGGACAACCCCGACTGCCGCCGCTATTTCACCGGCGACGACGGCATCGGCGCACACTACATGCGGCGCGGCGTCAGCGGCTGGCGTCTCGACGTTGCGGACGAGCTGAACGACGATTTTCTCGACGAGTTCCGCGCGAGCGTCAAGCGCGCGTCGGGCGGCGAGGGAATAATTATCGGCGAGGTGTGGGAAAACGCCGCCGATAAAATGTCGTACGGACAGCGCCGCCGCTATTTGCAGGGGCGACAGCTGGACAGCGTCATGAATTACCCCGTGCGCAATGCGATAATAGATTTCATTCTGCGCGGCGACGGCAGACTGCTCTACGATACGCTGACTGCAATCTACGCTTCCTACCCGCCGCAGGTCAGTCACAGCCTGATGAACCTGCTCGGCACGCACGACACGGAGCGTATACTCACCGTCCTCGCCGACGCGGGGACAGACATGATGTCAAACGCAGAGCTGGCGGCCTTCCGTCTCTCCCCGCAGCAGCGCGAGACGGCTAAAGGGCGGCTGATGCTGGCGTCGACGATACAGTACACCATCTACGGCACGCCGTCGCTGTATTACGGCGACGAGGCCGGCATGGAGGGCGGACGGGATCCGTTCTGCCGTATGCCGTTTCCGTGGGGACGCGAGGATGCCGAACTCACGGCGCACTACCGCAAGCTTGGGCAGATACGGCGCGAGCCGGTTTACAGCCGGGGAGACTTCCGAGTCCTTGAATACGGCGACGGCGTCATCGCCTTCGAGCGCACGCGCGACGACGAGCGCATAGTGACAGCCGTGAACTGCGCGGACGCGCCGCACCTGTTCGCGGGAATGGCACAAAGCTATAAAGACATGCTCACCGGAGACGAATATTCCGGAAATGTGACGCTCAAACCCATGAGAGCGGCAGTGCTCAAGGAGATATAAAATGTTCAAAAAAGTCTTTTCATTCTGGACCAAGTCCAAAGACCCCGACAGCCCGCGCTACCGTTATGACATGGCAAGACGCATATGCGGGCACCATGTCAAGTACGTGACCGAGCGGCACGGCGACGCCCCCGAGGAGGTCATCGGCAAGGACGGCGCGCTCAACATACGCGACGACGAGCTGCTGGTCTTCGCCTCGTCGGACATACTTATGCGCTGCAAAATAGAGCAGATGCAGGCGTGGGAGCTGTTAAGTCACGACGGCGTGGTCATTACGGCCCCCGACCTCGAGCACGGCGGCATCGAGCGCACGATAATTGTACATTACGTTTATTATAGGTAAGAGCTGTCCACAAAAAGTTCATGAAACGGCAAATTTCGAGTCGTTTGCGTGAGCTTTTTGCTTTTTGTGAGCCAACGTGTGCGCGCCTCGCGAAAAATGCGGGAGACTGCATAAATTTGCTTGTTTTGAGTGCGGTTTTGTGTTATAATGAAAGCAGAAAACGGGGCGTCCGGGGCTTATGTCCGCGCGGACGCGCAAATGTCAGATTTTACGAAAGGTATGGATATGTACACTTCACAAAGCAGTTTTGAGCACAACATACCCGAGTCAGACCGGCTGTTTCCCGTCGTGGGACGCGCAACGTTCAGCGGGGTTTTTGCCGAGGCAGTTGATTTTATATGCCGCGAGCAGCTCATGAAGCCTGAGTTGTGGCACGAGTTTGTGAGTCAGTTCACCTTCTGCCCGGACGATGAGAACAACGGCTGGCGCTGTGAATATTGGGGCAAAATGATGCGCGGCGCGGCGTTCGTCTACGCCTACACCCGCGACGAGGCGCTCTATCGCGTGCTCGAGGACAGTGTCCGCGAGATGCTTGCGACGGAAGACAGCCTGGGGCGTATTTCGACGTACAGCCCCGCGGCGGAGTTTGCCGGCTGGGACATGTGGGGGCGAAAGTACGTTCTGCTCGGTATGCAGTATTTCTGCGAGGTGTGCCGCGATGCCGGGCTGCGCGCGCTTCTCGTGGCCTCGATGCGCCGCCAGGCGGACTACATTGTCGAGCGCATAGGCGAGGGCAAGCTCGCTATCGACAAGACCAGCAACTTCTGGCTCGGCCTCAACGCTATGTCGATACTTGAGCCGTTCGTGAGGCTTTACAACATCACAAAAGCAAAAAAATACCTTGATTTCGCATCATACATAGTGAATGTGGGCATGAGCGGCGAGGCCTGCGTCTTCAGGCTTGCCGCCGAGGACAAGCTGCTTCCGCACGAGTACCCGGCCACCAAGGCGTATGAGATGATGTCCTGCTTTGAGGGGCTGGCGGAGTATTACCGCGTTGTCGGCGGCGATGCTTACCGCGCGGCGCTGCTCAATTTCGGGCGGCGCGTGCTTTTGAGCGAGGTGTCCGTCATAGGCTGCGCCGGGTGCACGCACGAGCTGTTTGACCACACGGCCTTCTCGCAGACCGACGATACCCGCACCGGCATCATGCAGGAGACCTGCGTCAGCGTCACGCTGATGAAGCTGTGCGGACAGCTTTTGCGCATTTCAGGCGACCCCGGCTACGCCGAATGCATCGAGCAAACGTTTTTCAACGCCTACCTCGGCTCGTTCAACATGCACCGCCGCCCGTCGCGGCTTGAGGCCAAGGGGCGCTGGCCGCAGACTGAGCGCGTGCTGCCGTTTGACAGCTACACGCCGCTGCGTCCGGGAGTACGCGGCGCGAAAATCGGCGGACTTATGCGCATGGAAAACGGTGCGTTTTACGGCTGCTGCGCCTGCATCGCGTCAGCAGGGGCGGGAAATTTCCCGCGGGTCAATCTGCTGCGCGGCGTCCGTGGCGTCTATATAAACTTCTACCTGCCCGGAGACGTGGCGGCGGAGCTCCCGGAGGGGAGATTTTCCTACACGATTGAGGGCGATTACCCCTACGGCGGCCACGTAACGTTGCGCGTGGACGAAGCGCCGGAGGATGGCGTGCAGCTGTTTCTGCGCATTCCTGAGTGGAGCCGGTTGACCGTCGTGACGGCGCGGGGCGAGCGACAGTCGACGGAGAGCGGGTATTTTCGTGTCTGCCGGAGAGCTGTGCGCGGCGACGTGCTCACGCTTGACTTCGATATGACGACGTACGCCGTCTTCCCGGTCGCGGGCGCGCCGGGGGAGGACAAATACATAGCCTTCCGTCGCGGCGCGATAGTGCTCGCCGCGGACGCGCGTCTCGGCGAGTCGCCGGAGACGCCGATTTTACCGAAGGCGTCCGGTTTACAGGAAATGCCGACTTCGCCGGAGATAACGGCCTCAAAGGCGGCATTTGAGAAGGCCGCTTCCGTCTCATGCTGCGGCGATGAGCTGCCGGTGTCGGCCGAACTCTGCCGGACTCCGTCCGAGATACCGGACAGCCGCCTCTGTGTCGGCATTGCGTGCGCCGACGGGACGGTTCGCCGTCTTATCGACTGCGCGTCGGCTGGCAAAACATATGATGCCGACTCGGAAATGGCTGTCTGGCTGCCGCGGACATGAATACGTCGTCAC
>CAVIBA010000049.1:0-5114 GCA_963640785.1 Bulleidia sp. | reverse complement strand
TTGTAATACATAAAGGACTGAATTTTTCAAAGTGATAACAGCCATAAGATCGATATTCAAACTGCGCTCACAGCACCGCGGAGTTCACCGTCCCCAGCTTGACGAGGAGGGGCGCGCCATAATCCCAATGACTGTCCGCGACGACAGCAGCTTTCTGTCGCCCTATTCGGTGACTAACGAGGAGGTCGTGGACGCCGACGTGGCCGAATTTATCGAGCGCACGGCGAGCGCCGTTCCGCCTAAAATGCCGCTGGCTCTGCACGTCCGCAGCCACTGCATTGACCCGTCCGAGCAGGAGTTATACCGCGCGGCGCTGCGGCAGTATTTCCGGCTCAAATCCATTGCAAATCTGCGCGAGATCCGGCGCAATGTCGTGCTTGCGACTATCATGACGATAGTCGGCATCCTGGCGCTCGGCGGGATGTTCCTCGCGGAGAGTCTGGGCGTCCGCCTGCGCCTCGAGGGACGGCGGCTTGATTCACTGATGAACATGAAGGTCGGCTACTACGAGCTCGACTGATGGGAGGCAGAGATGGAATACCGCGAATTTGCTGATATGATACGCGGAAGTCGGCACATCGTCTTTTTCGGCGGGGCGGGCGTTTCGACCGAGAGCGGCCTCAAGGATTACCGCAGTCCGGACGGCATATACAAGACCGCCATGACCTATGGCGCACCGCCCGAGGAACTGCTCAGTCACGACTGCTTTATGCGCAATCCACAGCTTTTCTACCGCTTTTACCGTGATTATTTCATGACGCACGCCGAGCCGAACGCAACGCACCGCGCGCTGGCGCGCCTCGAGCAGCTCGGCTACGACGTCACCATAGTGACGCAGAACATCGACGGCCTGCATCAGGCCGCAGGGAGCAGCAAGGTCTACGAGCTGCACGGCACGACATCCCGGCTCGAGTGCCCGCTCTGCGGCAGGCAGTACGGGCGTGACATCCTCGAGCGCACCGACGGCGTGCCCCGTTGCGTCTGCGGAGCACCCATAAAGCCGCACGTCGTGCTGTACGGCGAGCAGTTGGATGACAGTGTCGTTACGGGGGCGCTCCGGGCAATCTCGGACGCCGACCTGCTTATCATAGGCGGAACGTCGCTCGCGGTTCAGCCCGCCGCGTCGTTTGTGCTGGGCTTTCGCGGAAGCAACATTGTCATGATAAACAAGCAGCCGACGCAGTACGACCGCATGGCGACGCTCGTGTTTCACGAGAGCCTCGAAGAGGTGTTCCGAGAGGTCATGTGCGAGATAGATGTGTGAAAAAGCCATGGGGGCAGCAATCACATGATTGCTGCCCCCATGGCTTTTGTTTGTCTCAAAACGCGAACTTACGCAATTAATCAAACGAAGAATTCAGTTTTGTGACCATTTTCGCGAGTATCTTCTCGTTGGTTTTGACCTGACCCGACCAGCCGGTTCCGTTTATACAGGCCTTGGACCAGATCTCGCTCATGGTGCTGAGCTGCGCGCCGAACAGACGGCCGAGGTCGAAGACTATGTTGTTGCGGATGAGGTCGAAGCACTGCGCGGTCTTGTCGACGGAGGAGTATTTGTACTTCATGTTGACCTCGAAGATTGCAGGGGTGGTGAGCTTGTAGCCGTGGTACGCGAGGCACTCGAGGACGGCGGTGGCGACGTCCTGATCGTTGCTGCCGTTCATCACCTCGTACAGTGTAAAGGGATTGCCGACGGTGGTGTAGTAGCTGTCCTGCGCCTCGTCGTACTTCGGGACGGGGACGACGCCGTACTTGAAGGAGGCGCTGTTGAGTCCGCAGGAGTGCTGGTTGTCGGCTATGTAAATGCGGTTCTGCGTGAACAGGCTGTTTCCGTTAGCGAAGGTCTTGCAGACCTCGTTGTTGTTGTCCTTGGTGAAGCAGACCCCGGAGGAGAACCATGCCGACAGCTTTTCGGCGAGGTTGATGGACTTCTCGGAGCCGTAGTCAGCGGAGACCTGCATGTAGCCGCCCGCGTCCTTGTCGATCCAGTGCATCCCGGCGGCGCTGTAAAACGAGTCGGCGTGGAAATAGAGCGTGGAGAGGCCGAAGAAATCGCCGTAGTCGGACACGTTATTGTTGTTGATGTCCTCATACATGTCGGTGGTCATGGCGATCATTTTGTCTATCGTCCAGGTTCCGGCGAGCGCGAGGTCGGTCGGGTCGTCGAGGCCGCGGTCGGTGACCATGTCCATGTTGTAGTAGATGCCGTACATGAAGTGCAGCGTGTTGGTCGAGATGTCGCCCGAGATGAAGTACATCCCGTTGCCGATGGCGGAGGTTTCGATTAATGTGGGTGGCCACCAGGGCTGCTCAAGGTCGAGATAGCTGTCCTCGATGGCGAGCAGATTCTGCGTCATACCGCCCGCGGCGACGACGGCTCCTGTGCGGCTGTGCGAGGCGAGAATATTATATATTTTCTCACCGGCGTTGAAGCTGTTCTGCACTTTCATGAGATAGTCAGAGCTGTGATTGACGTTTCCGGGCGTGCCGACGTAGTTGAGCTTGACGCCGAGCTGCTCCTCGACGGCAAGGTTGCGCGCGTGTATGGCGTCGCGGACGTTGTCGCCGGAGATGTCATCCTCGAAGAATTCGGCACGCTCAACGTCCTCCCAATACAGAGTTGTGATCTGCTTCCCGCCGAAATTCAGCTCGGGAAGGGAAGATTCGGGTCCCTCCGAGGTGTCGGACGTTGGAGAGGCAGTGTCCTGACCCGGAGTCGGAGTTGTGTTGTCGGCGGGCGGGGTTGTCTGGTCGTCGTCGCCGGAGTTATCGGCGCAGGCTATCGCGCCGAGGCAAAGCACAAGACAAAGCAGACATGCGGCAATGCGAAGTGTGAGCTTCATGGGGAATCCTCCTTTTTTTATGGGCGCTGCCGCGGCAGCGCGTATGGTTTACCTACATTGTATCATATCTCACGCAATAAGTCAACATGAAATCGGCGCGTGCGGGCGGATAAAATTGCGGTATAAATACGATTTGCTATTGCCAAAATATGAAAATGAGTGTATAATGGAAGCGACATGAAAAAAGAGCCCCGTGCTCGAGATCAATTTTTTCATACGCCACCTGTGCGGTACGGAGGAAACAAAGCAGTGAAAAGAACAAACGAGAGATTTTGCCGGAGGAAGTACGAGCTGGTCGTCGTCGGCGGGGGCATGGCGGGAATTTGCGCCGCTGTGTCCGCGGCGCGTCACGGTGTGAAGGTCGCGCTTGTGCACGCGAGACCGGTGCTTGGCGGAAACGCTTCCAGTGAGATACGTATACATATTTCGGGAGCCGACCAGAGCCTGCGTCAGCCCGAGTATGCCGAGACGGGACTTGTCTACGAGCTGATGCTCGAGAACAAGGCTCGCAACGACTTCTTCAACTACTCTATCTGGGATTCCGTTCTGCTCGAGAAGGTTAAGGACGAGAAGAATCTTGACCTTTATCTCAACACCGTAATGTACGACTGCGAAACGGACGGCGGTCACATCACCTCTATCAGCTGTGTCCAGGAGACCACCGAGATGCGCTATTGCTTCGAGGCGCCTCTGTTCGTCGACGCAACCGGAAACGGCACGCTCGGCTACTACGCCGGCGCCGAATACAGACAGGGAAGCGAGTCGCGCGCCGAGACGGGCGAGCCGCATGCTCCCGAGCAGCCCAACAACGAGCGCATGGGCAACACCGTGCTCATGAAGGCCGTCGATATGGGACATCCGGTCAAGTTCACACCGCCCGCTTTTGCAAAGAAGCTGACGGAGGATCAGCTCAAATACCGTATGCACTGTGCAAAGCACAAGATAGACTCCAGCATGGCTCCCGACCCCGAGGAGTGGCTGCGTCTGTCGGGAACCAGCTGCCGCGGCGTTGACTATGGCTACTGGTGGCTCGAGCTCATGGGCGACAAGGACGACATCATCCCCGACTTCGAGAACATACGCGACGACCTTATCGCATACGCCTACGGTCTGTGGGATCACATAAAGAACGGCGGCGACCACGGCGCGGAGAACTACGCGCTCGAGTGGGTTGGCGCGCTGCCCGGAATGCGCGAGAGCCGTCGTCTGATGGGCGATTATGTCCTCTCCGAGACGGATATTCTCGAGCACCGTCAGTTTGACGACGCCGTCGCCTACGGCGGCTGGTGCATTGACCTGCACGCCCCGCACGGACTGCTCGACTTCGACGTCCTGCCGAGCGACTGCCATCACTTCAGCGGCGCATATACCATTCCTTACCGTTCATACTATTCCAAGAACATCGATAACCTCTACCTTGCCGGACGTGACATCAGTACAACCAAGCTCGGACTTGCCAGCACGCGCATTATCGCCTGCTGTGCGGTCGGCGGCCAGGCGGTCGGTACGGCGGCAGCGCTCTGCAAGAAGTACGGCGTGAAGCCGCGCGAGCTGGCTCCCCACATCGGAGAGCTTCAGCAGATGCTGCTCAAGGACGACGCCTTCCTGCCCAACATCCCTGGTCACGACGCGGCGGACGCGGCGCTCAGCGCACACTTCAGCGCGTCGTCTGCTGTCCCCGGCGGCGATCCCGCACAGCTCATCGACGGTACCGCGCGTCGGCTTGACGGCGTGATTCACGGCTGGACGTCGGACGGCATAGCCGACGGTGGCGAGGTGCTGACCATGGCGTGGAACGAGCCGCACAAGCTGCATGAGCTCCGCCTGACCTTTGACTCCGACTTCAAGTACCCCATCCGCGTGACCATGGCGCACAACCGTCAGGTTCAGCAGAGAATAGGCGTGCCCGCCGAGCTTGTGCGCGATTACGACGCGACGCTCATGAAGGACGGCAAGCCGGTCCGCACGGTGTCCGTCCGCAATAATCACCAGCGCCTCAACGTGCTCGATTTCCCCGAGACCGAGTGCGACAGCGTGGAATTCCGGTTCTTGAGCACCAACGGCGCCGAGAACGTCACTGTGTTCGAGGTCAGAGCGTACTGATACATAATTTCAATTTTATAGTCACAGGAGGATAATCGGAGCGTGAAAAATGCAAAAAGGTTTTTATCTGTGATGCTGTCGGCGCTGATGCTGCTGCCGCTCGCCGGTTGCGCTGACTACAACGGCCCGGCCGGGGGTGCGTCGGACACCACTCAGCAGGCCTCGCCC
>CAVIBA010000048.1:0-12315 GCA_963640785.1 Bulleidia sp. | reverse complement strand
CCTCTCATTCATTCACCTCGCAGAGCATTGTTCTAACTTAACAATTATTTTTTTTACTTTTTGGTCTCACATCATTGACAAATGTACATATTTTACTATTCGACGTCGAAAAACTGAAAAAATTGACAAGGAGCCCCCCGCAGAACGCGGGGGCTCCGGTTTATTGGTTGCGGACATTGCCGCGGCCTTATTTATTTCTCTTCGGCAGTGCCCTCATCGGCCTTTCCCTGCTCCTTTTCCTTGCCGAGATACTCGGGGAGCTGCATGCCGGCCATGTTGAATATTTCGTTCATGGGCGGGATAGACTTCATCATTCCGGAAAGAAAGTTCGCGGTAGTGGTCTTGCCGTCGGCGCTGTTTGCGCCGTCCCAGACGGTGATCTTGTCTATCTTGAGGTTGCTGATAGCCTCGACCTGAATCTTGGTCAGCTGCTCGAGCTTGTCGGCTACCATGTAGCGGATAGCATCGTTTGCCTCGCCGCCTGCGGCCTTGACCAGCTGGTCAAAACCTTCGGCCTGCTTGGTCAGCATCTCGCGCATACCATCGGCCTCGGCCTTCATCTTCATGAGGATAGCGTCGGCTTCACCGCGTGCCTGGCGTCTGGTCTGCTCTGCCTGAGCCTCGGCCTGGAGCTCGAGCTCCTTCTTCTTGATTTCAGCCTTGACGATGATGTCGGCCTCGAGCTTGGCCTTCTCAAGTGATGCACGGGCCAGCTCGGCGCTCTGCTGAGCCGCGTAGGACTCCTCCTGCGCCTTTGCTGCCTGAATGTTCTCGGCTGCGGTCGCGCGCTTGAGCGATTCGGCCTCGCGCTCACGGCGGATTGCCTCAGACTCGGCTATCTTGACTTTGGCTTCGTTTTCACCCGTTATAGCCTCGGAGTTGGACTTGGACACGCGGATTCTCTGCTCGCGCTCAGCCTCGGCGGCACCGATTGAACCGTCTCTGTCAGCCTCTGCGACGGAAATTTTTGCGTCGTTGATAGCCTTGGCAGCCGCCTCTTTACCGAGCGCCGCGATGTAGCCGGACTCATCGTTAATGTCGGTAACGTTAACGTTTATCAGGCGCAGACCGATCTTTTTGAGCTCGGTCTCCACGTTGCCGGAAACGGCGTCGAGAAACTTATCACGGTCGGTGTTGATCTCCTCGATGTCCATCGTGGCGATGACAAGTCTCAGCTGTCCGAAGATGATGTCCTTGGCCAGCTCCTGAATCTCGACCAGCTTGAGCCCGAGCAGACGCTCGGCCGCGTTCTGCATAACCCCTACCTCGGTCGAAATACCGACCGTAAATCTCGAGGGAACGTCGACACGGATGTTCTGGTGCGACAGCGCGTTGGTAAGGTCAACGGGAATGGACAGAGGCGTCAGGTCAAGGTACTCATATGACTGGAGCACCGGGACGATGAACGCCGCCGCGCCGTGTATGCACTTTGCGGAGCGCGGTGTGCCGTCCTTGTTGGTGCCGACCTTACCGTAGATGACCATGATCTTGTCCGGAGGACACTTCTTGTAGCGTGAGAACACCACAATAATCATGGTAAACACTACCACGGCAAGCACGCAGATAAGACCTACCACTGCGGGGTTAATCCCGCCTTCGGACAGAGTGAAAAGTTTTTCCATTGATCTATCTCCCTTTCTTAAAAAATGTTTTTGTTTTCTGCCTCCGGGCTCTCAGCCGTCTGCGTGGACGGCTCATCCGCCTTCTGATTTGCCGTCAGTTCGGCGCGGTCGCGCACGCGCGCCTCGGCCCCGAGATAGCTTGCAACGGTAAAGCAGGCCGTATTGACTGCAAGGTAAATGAAATAGGTCAGCACGCAGTAGCCGTACAGCCCGCCGCGGACGGTGGTCAGCGCAGTAAATTCATCGCCGAGGTACATCCACCCGGCCATATACCTCACGCCGCCGGACAGCACCGGCGCGAAGCTGGAGACAAGCCCCACGGCGAAATGTATGACGCAGGCAATCGCCCACGAATAAGACTTCTGCCGCCAGTCGAATTCAGCGCTTCGGTATCCCTCGCGGCTGCCGATGAAGAACAGCGCTCCGCCCTCGGTCACAAGGAACACGAAGGTGCGCACTATGGCCAGCGCAAGGTAGGATGCGCCCGAGACGCTCGACACTATCAGCGCGATTACAGACGACAGCGCAAGTCCGAGGATACACGCAACAAGAATGTATATGAAATACACCAGCGCGTCGGTAGGTTTCATTTTCGTTGGTTTCATTTGTTTTCTCCGTTTTCATCCGCGTCGCCGCACAGCGGCTCGACTACGAGCATTCCCGCCTCATCGACCGAGACAACGCGGACGTATGAGCCTGTTTTTATCTTTGTTCCGGCAGTGGTTATCGCACCGAACTCACAATACTGCTCCTGTATCGTCACATGCACCTTGCCGGAGCCCGTTCCCTTGGGCGGTATCGGAATGTAGACCTGCGCCATTTTTCCGACGGCGTTTCCAAGGTCTATGTTACCCGAATTCTGCAATTTATATATCAGCTTCATGACACAAGCCATGAGGAACAGCATTGCAACGCCGAGCGCCACCGAAATAAGTATCGAAACAAACCCCGGAAGCGGAGTTTCAAGCAGCGCCATTGCGCTCCAGCCCATAACCGCGAGCATGGACATGATGCCGCGAACCGAGAACAGCGCAAGACCGTCGTCACCGCCGTCACCGTCTCCGTCGCCCTCGCTGTCGGGGATGCCGTCGCCGTCAAGATCGGTGTCCGCGTCTCCGTCGGAGCCGCCTCCGAGACCGATAAGCAGAAGAATGGTCTGTATCAGCAGGATGAGCGTTGACGGTATGGCAATGCAGGCGAATATTTGCTGTGTCAGTTCAAGTGAGTTCCACCAATTTATCATAATAATCGTTCCTTTCCTAGTCAGACTCGACAATTACGCGTTGTACAGCTGTTCAAGCATATTGTCGGCATTCTGCTTTATGAGCGACGCATAATACGCCGTCAGTATTATCTCGAGCGCGGTGTTGAGTCTGCGACGCGCGCCGCTGACCTTCTCACAGTACGCCTCGGTGGTCTCCGCGATGCAGTCGCGCAGCGTGCCGCCTGCTCCGTAGAACACCATTTTGTCGAGTATCAGACAGATGTAATCGTACAGCTCCGAATCGCTTATTATGTTGTCCTCAACCGTGTTCACGTCGCCGTTTACATAGCGGATGATGAAGGCGATTCTGTCCAGCCTCATGCATGAACGCAGCATATTGATAATAAGTATATGCGCCAGCTGATCGATATTGTAGCGCTTGAGTTTGGAATTCTCCACCCAGCCGCGCTTTGTCCAATTCTGAAGCGTGGTGCCGTCGATACCTGAAATTTCGCGTATCTGGTTCAGCATTATTCCGTCGGTGATGTAAAATATCTTGCGCAGAAATTCAAGCCCTGTAACGTCGCCCATCTTTTTGCGGTTAAGCACCGTACCCGGAATACATTCGTTGTTGGATAACTGTATTTCCACTTATTCTCCCCTCCTCCGACCCTTTATCCGGACTTCACTGATACTATTATACAATACGGTCACGTGATTGTCAATACCATTCCGAAATATTTTGCATAAATTCAGCAGTGGAAATAAGCGGCAAGCTCATCGAGGCTGCTCACGGTCACGTCGGGGGGCGTCAGGTCGGCCATGCCGCTGTAAAAGCCGCGCAGTATACGCGCCGTGCGCATACCGACCTCATGCGCCGGGACTATGTCGTTATCCGGCCGGTCGCCGACCATCAGTGCGTGAGAGGGCTCACAGCCTACTCCGCGCAGCGCCGCGAGGTAAAGCCCGGTGTCCGGCTTTTCGATTCCGACCTCCTCTGACGGAAACAGCGCGTCAAAGCAGTCGCCGAGGCCGTAGAGTGTCAGCCGATGCGCAGAGCCGAGCGGCTGATTTGCGATTATTCCCAGTTTAAATCGCGCCCGGAGCCGCCACAGCGCCTCGCGCGCATCGGGATAGGCGACCTCGCCGTCGTTGATGTAGTGCGGCATCTTTTTGAGTCCGAAATGCCGCGCCGCCGCCGGGAACGGTGCCCTGCCCTGCGAGCCGAAGTCTCTCGCCGCGCGCCAGAACTGCTCGCGCGTGACGTCGTGCACGCCGAGCTCTGCCATGCGCTCGAGCGCTATGGTTATGCGGCGCTCGTGGGCGGCGTCCTCGTTTACGAGCGTGTAACCCATATCAAAAAAAATCCATTCAATGTCCTTCATGGCACCAAAGCCTTTCAATCTATTCAAGCTATTGTACCACAAAAGCACAGCTTTGGCAATATTCTGCGGTATGAAAATGCCGTGGAAAGCATATAAATAGATACGTTCCCAATTCTCCAAGGAGTAACAACGATATGAATACCAAATCATCCGATAATAATTTTATCCCGGCGCTACTCGCGGTATGTGCGATACTGACGATCGTTGTCTGCTTTGTAACGGCGGTTCCGCGCGTTCCCGGGGCGCCGGAGGCGTCGGGTGCTGCATCAGAAAGCGGCACGACGGACGACGGCAGTGCCAAGATTGACGCGTCGGACAGTGTCATGAGCCTGCACGAGCCCGAAACATTCCCTGCCACGACCAGAGAAGACGAGACTGCGCTGAAGCTGCCCCGAATAATCTTCCCGCTCGACGGGCGAATAACGTCCGGGTTCGCATGGCGTGACGATCCCTTCTTCAACGCCGCAGCCGGCGGCGAGGCCTACACCGAATTCCACCGTGGCATCGACATTTCCGCCGCACGCAGCCGCGACATACGCGCCTGCGCCGACGGGGTGGTCTGCTTCACGGGCAGCAGCACCGGCTACGGAAACTACCTCATGATTGACCACGGAGACTACGTTTCACTCTACGCCCACTGCGCCGAGATTCTCGCCGCCGATGGCGATGCCGTGCATGCGGGCGACAACATAGCCGTCGCCGGCGCCACCGGACGCGCCACAGGGCCGCATCTGCATTTTGAGATACGCGTCGACGGACAGGTCGTCGACCCGCTCGAGTATGTCGGCAGTGTCTATGCCGGGGTGCCGAATTGAAACTGAAACTGAGAATAAGTATATTCGGGGTGCTGATGCTGTTGATTCTGCTCTTCGGCGACAGCACTGGATATGCTCTGATTGCGGTTATGGCGGCGGCTGCCCACGAGGCGGGGCATGTCGCCGCCGCACTGGCGCTGCACATGCGCCTCGACAGCTTTTCGCTCGGTCTGCTCGGCGCGCGGCTCGGGCTCTCGCTGCCGCTTTATTCATATCGAAAAGAGCTGCTTTTGTCGCTGTCGGGACCGCTTACAAACATAGTCGCCGGCGGCGCGGCGCTTTACATATACAGCCGGTGCGCCGCAAAGGGCGCGCTGTTTTTCGGTGTTGCCAGTCTATTTCTCGCCGCGCTTAATCTCCTGCCAGTGCAGAGCTTCGACGGCGGGCGTATTTTCATGTGCGTAGCAGCGCCACGGACAGGCATTTTCACAGCAGAACGCATACTGCGCGTGCTGTCGTTTTTGTGCGTGCTTTTGCTGTGGGGGACGTCGATATACCTCATGCTGCGGCTTGGCAGCTCGCTTGCGCTTTTCGTCTTTTCCTCCGCGCTGTTCGCCCAGATTTTCCTCGGAGCGGACGCCTTCGAAAAATAAGTCGTTTGGTGCGGATTTTTTTGAAAAAATATATTGCATTTTCGGCGTTTTCTGTTATAATGTTATGCAGGGTATCTGTGACGGAGGAGCATATATCCGTTTTTCTGTTTGTCCGTCATAAGGTAACCGAATTTTATTTAGTCAAGAGGAGTTTTTATGTGTAATGAAGGAGACGGTACTCATACATTTACAGGGTATCTGTAAGTCGTTTGATGGAGAGACTGTTCTTGATAACATCGATCTCGATATTCACGACAAAGAGTTTATAACTCTGCTCGGACCCTCGGGCTGTGGCAAAACCACAACGCTCCGCATTCTCGGCGGCTTTGAAACGCCGGATGCCGGAGATGTCTTTTTTGACGGCAAGAGGATCAATGACCTGCCGCCATGCAATCGGCATGTAAACACTGTTTTTCAGCGGTATGCCCTGTTCCCTCACCTCAATGTGTTTGAGAATATCGCCTTCGGTCTGCGCGTCAAAAAAATGGATGAGCCGACAGTCCGGAGGAAGGTCAAGGAAATGCTTAGTCTTGTGAACCTCAAGGGATTTGAGAAGCGAAAGGTTGACACGCTCTCGGGCGGTCAGCAGCAGCGTGTCGCAATAGCGCGTGCGCTTGTCAATAACCCCAAGGTATTGCTGCTCGACGAGCCGCTGGCGGCTCTCGACCTCAAGCTGCGAAAAGACATGCAGAACGAGCTCAAGAACATTCAGCAACAAACCGGTATAACCTTCGTTTACGTTACACACGACCAGGAGGAAGCGCTCTCCATGTCAGACACCGTGGTGGTCATGGCAGAGGGACGCATTCAGCAGATCGGCACTCCGGTCGACATATATAACGAGCCTGTCAACGCCTTCGTCGCCGACTTTATCGGCGAGAGCAACATCCTCGACGGCACAATGCCTGAGGATTACCGCGCAAGGTTTGCGGGACATGTATTCCCCTGCGTCGACAGCGGCTTCGAGAAAAATCAGCCTGTTGACATAGTCGTCCGTCCCGAGGACGTCGACGTCGTCCCGGTCGACAAAGGAATGCTGACAGGCTGCGTCACGTCAGTCACCTTCAAGGGCGTCCACTACGAGATTATCGTCGACGTCTGCGGCTTCAAGTGGATGATACAGTCGACGGATTACGTCGCCCCCGGCGACACCATCGGCATCTACATAGAGCCCGACGCCATTCACGTAATGGAAAAGTCCAAGTTCTCCGACATGTTCGGCGACTATTCGACCTTTAGTGAAGAAATGGATCATCTCTCCGACCCCGAGGCATGCGAGCCGGAAACGGTCACGGAGGACTGATTATGCAGAGCAAAACAAGTTACCGCTCATGGCTTGAGCGCGCGGCGGCAGTGCCGCATATCGTGTGGTCGGTTATGTTCATAATCGCGCCGCTCATGATAGTTGCATACTTTGCCTTCACTGATTACGACGGCAACTTTACACTGGCAAACATCGGCTCACTCACGAATTACACACACATTTTCGTGCTTTCCATCAGCTTTGCGTTTGTGGCAACGGTCATCTGTCTTCTCATCGGCTACCCTCTGGCCTACTTCATGGCGCACACCTCGCCGCGTACGCAGCGCATACTTGTTGTGGTGCTCATGCTCCCCATGTGGATAAGCCTGCTCATACGTACCTACTCGCTGATGGCGCTTCTTGACAACGGCGGACTTATCAACACACTACTCGGGCATCTCGGTCTGCCGAAGATAAAGTTCATCGGCACCGGCGGTGCGGTCATTCTCGGTATGATATATGACTTCCTGCCCTACATGGTTCTCCCCATTTACACCGTTATCTCCAAGCTCGACAAGCGCTACATTGAGGCGGCGCACGACCTCGGCTGCAACCGTTTTCAGGTGCTGACCAAGGTCATACTCCCACTTTCGGTTCCGGGCATAATATCCGGGATTACGATGGTGTTCGTTCCCTCGATCAGCACCTTCTACATTTCGCAGAAGCTGGGCGGCGGCTCGTTCGACCTTATCGGCGACACAATCGAGCGTCAGTTCCAGAATCAGCTGACCTACAACACCGGCGCGGCAATATCGCTGGTCATGATGGTGCTTATCCTCATCTCGGTGGCGATTATGAATAAGTTCTCCGACAGCGAAGGAGGGCTTGTGGCATGAAGGTTCTGTCAAAAATCTACATATGGCTGGTGTTTGCGCTGCTTTATGCGCCCATCATCGTCCTCGTTGTGTTCTCGTTCAACCGCGCAGGAGATGTCAACAACTACTCGCAGTTCTCTTTTTACTGGTACGGCGAGCTGTTCCGCGACGCGCGCGCCTTCTCATCGCTTAAGAATTCGCTGTTTCTTGCGGTTACGTCATCGCTGCTTGCGACCGTCATCGGCACGCTCGCGGCATTCGGTATTGACCGTATGCGCAATAAGCACCTGCGCAGCGCCGTTATGTCGGTGACTAACATCCCCATGATGAACCCCGATATTGTGACGGGCGTTTCCATGATGCTGCTGTTTGTGGCGTTCGGCGCCATTCTCAAGAGCAACAACGTGCTCGGCCGCACGACAATGATTATAGCGCACACGACCTTCAATCTGCCGTATGTAATTCTGTCGGTGCTGCCGCGCTTCAAGCAGATGGACCGCAGCCTCTCCGAGGCCGCGCTTGACCTTGGCTGTACGCCGCTTCAGACATTCTTCAAAATCGAGCTGCCGCAGGTCGTTCCCGGCATCATCTCGGGACTTATGATGGGCTTTACGCTTTCGCTCGACGACTTCGTCATCAGCCATTTCGTCAGCTCCCCCGACTTCCAGACGCTCCCGCTCTACATTTATAATCAGACCGCGCATCAGGTCAAGTACAGCATGTACGCGCTGTGCACGCTCATGATAGTGGCGATACTTGTGCTTTTGATGTTAGTCAATTTTGCAGGCTCGATCGGCGACATACGGTCGAAAAAATCAATCAAGTCTGAAAAGAAGGAAGTAATAAATTGAAAAGATTTGCTTTTTTTGTGATGCTGGCCGCCGTCCTCGGCGCGCTCACGCTCGGTTTTACCTCCTGTGGCGGAGGTGATGCCACCACGCTCTATGTCTACAACTGGGGCGAATACATTTCCGACGGCTCCGAGGGCACGCTCGACGTCAATGCCTCATTTGAGGAGTATTACTTCAACACCTACGGCGAACACATAAGGGTCAACTACTCCACCTACTCCAGCAACGAGAGTATGTATGACAAAATCAGCAGCGGAACCACAAACTATGACGTCATTATCCCCTCTGATTACATGATTGAACGTCTGATAAGCGAGGGACTGCTCGCCAAACTCAATTTCGAAAACATTCCGAACTATCAGTACATCACAGACGAATTCAAGGGTGACAATGTTTACTACGACCCCGCGAATGAGTACTCCGTTCCCTACGCTTACGGCATCGTAGGCATTATCTACAACACCAAAATGGTCGATGCAAACGATTCCACCATAGGTAGCTGGGGGCTCATGTGGAACGAAAAATATTCCGGAAGTATCCTTCAGTTCAACAACTCTCGCGATGCCTTCGGCACAGTACAGTATTTTCTCGGCTACGACGTAAACGACTCCACCGATGAGCAATGGCGTGAGGCGTTGGAAATGCTTAAGAAGCAGAAACCGCTCGTTCAGGGTTACGTCATGGACGAGGTGTTCAACAAAATGAAGAGCGGCTCTGCCGCGATCGCTTCCTACTACGCAGGCGATTTCTTCACCATGTATGAAAGTAACTCCGACCTCGCCTTCTACTACCCGAAGGAGGGATCGAACATTTACGTTGACGCTATGTGCGTTCCGGCGTCGTCCAAAAATCAGCTGATAGCCGAGCGCTACATCAACTTCATGCTTTCCGAGGAGCCGGCCATCGCCAACGCGGAATACACTTGCTACGCATCCCCGAACACGCTCGTCACCTCAAGCCAGGACTACATCGACTACATGAGCGATCTGCACCCCGATGCAATGAGCATTCTCTACTCCGAAAACACGGATTTCAAGACCACCTTCTATAAGAACCTCTCCCGTGAAAAGCTAACGCTTATCAACACCCTCTGGGAAGAGCTCAAGATAGAAAGCTCGGTCGGAAACGCCATTTACATCGGCTGTGGCGTACTCGTGGCGGCTATCGCGGCCGTTATCGTTGTATCGGTAATCCGCAAAAAGAAACGCGAAAATTACGACGATTAAATATTGACAAAAAGCATCCGCACGAATGTGCGGATGCTTTTTTTGCGTTTATACGCCAAGCCCTCGGTGCATTATAAGACCAAGAATCAGAGTATGCGCCGGATAGTAGGCGTAGAAAGCGTACTTATATAGTAGCTTACCGACGCGCGAGCGCGGGTACGCGCCGCGACTGCCGTTGCATAGCAGTATCGGTATTGCCGCCGCGGCGGCAAACATGGCGATCCAGTCCCAGTCGGAGATGTCAGGGTAGACAAAGCCGCCGATTATGGCCGAAATCACCCCGTTGAGCACATATCGCGCGCCGAACAGCACGCAGGCGACCGAGGCATACAGCTTGGACTCACCGGCCATATAAAACAAGAATATCAGCACCACGCCAAAGCCTGCGTAGTCGGTCTCAAGCCAGTCCGCGGCGAGAACGAACAGCACCGTCGGCACTATCGCGAGCAGTTTTGACGCTATGCCCTTTCCCTGAGCCAGCAAATCGTAAAGAAGTACTGCGGCGAGGCCAAGGCTCAGCGTAAAGAAGACGTTTTTGAAGCCGAACGACACCGTTCCGTCAAAGCAATAGTTGAACGGAAGCTCGGAGATTACCGCGAAGGCAGCGAGCCGGGCAAGGTAGAGGTATTTATTGCGTGTTTTTCGAAAACCGAAGGCCAAAAGGTAGCAGTATATCGGAAAGGCAATTCTTCCGACTATGCGCATACCGAGGCCGACCGTCACCGGGAGCACGCCGAAATATCCGACGTGGTCGCAAAGCATCACCGCGCAGGCAATCAGCTTAAGCGCCAGCGTGCTCATTTGTCCACAAATATCAGCTTGTCGTCCTTGTCGACGTCGACGACAGCAAGCGAATGAAAATCGATTCCCATGCCGCGTATCATGTCTCCGCCGGGCTGGAACGCCTTCTCTATGCAGATACCTGCGCCGCATAGGTGGGCCCCCGCCTGATTTACTATCTCAATAAGCCCGAGCAGAGCCTTGCCGTTAGCGAGAAAATCGTCGATTATGAGTACGCGGTCGTCAGCGGATATGTAGTGTTTGTCGACGCGGACGGTAAACGATTTTCCCTTGGTGTAGGAAAAGACCTCCGCGGTATAAAGCTCATCAGAGAGGTTCTTGGCCTCGGACTTTTTGGCGAACACCACCGGTACGTTGAAATAGCGCGCGGTGAGGCAGGAAATGCCGATGCCGGATGCCTCTATGGTCAGTATCTTTGTGACACCGCTGTTTTTGAAATGTTCGTAAAAGTCAGCGCCCATGAGGTCGACCAGTGCGGTGTCTATCTGATGATTCAGAAAATTATCTACTTTGAGTATGCCGCCGGGGCATATGCGGCCGTCGTGAATTATGCGTTGCTTGAGTTCTTCCATTGTGTTCTGCCTTTCTTGAAATCCTGCCACTCTATTATACAACATTTTCGGTCGATGGGAAAGAGTTTTTGAAAAATTGTGTATAAAAAACTTGAAAATCAGGTCGATTTGTGGTATGCTTATTGCGGCATAGAGCTTTCGGGGTTATGGCCGGAAAATTACTTGCGGGGGATGTCGGATGAAGATAGGTGAAAAAATCAAAGAAATACGTCTTGCGAAGTGCATGACACAGTCGCAGCTTGCCGGTGAATTCATCACGCGCAACATGCTCAGCCGCATTGAAAACGGCGCGGCTATGCCTTCCCTGCCCACCGTCACCTACCTTGCGGGACGGCTCAAGGTGCCAGTCGGCTATCTGCTATCCGAGGGCGAGGACGAATATATTTACCGCAAAATAAACAGCATCGGCAATATAAAGCGCGCACTTACCGATGGCGACTTTGCCATCTGCCGCGATCTGTGTCTCTCGCTCGGCGGCGGGGACGACGAGGTCAACTTGATACTCGCGCAGTGCCTGCTCGGCCTCGCGAAGGACGACTTTTTTCACGGCAGACTCCGCTTGGCCATGCGCCGTTTCGACGAGGCACGCGAGTATGACGCAAAAACAATATACGGCGACGACTCCGTCCGCGCGCAGGCGCTTGTATACCAGCGCTACATGCACAAAATATCCGCAACGCTCATGACCGACATCACAGATTCAAACATTAACCGTTCCGCGGCTGCAAACGACCGGATTTGTGAGTATATCATGGTCCTTGAAGCATCCGAGACACACCCGGAAATATCCGTCGGCTCGCTGCTCGGCAGCTGCAACATGGATGAATCCTCCCCGCTCTCGACGCACATTATGGCGCGCGACGCAATCCGTCGCCATGATTACACTGAGGCACAGCGCAGGCTTCACAGCATACTTTCAATGCAGGAACGTATCCCCGACCCTGTTCTTTACAACGTATTTTTTGACCTCGAGATATGCTCGAAGGAGACAAATAATTATCGCGGCGCTTATGAATATTCGGCCGACAAGGTCAATCTTCTTGAGCGTATGCTGACTGCGACGGAGGAAATGTAAGTTTGAAACAAACATCTAACACATGTACTTTGCTACGACAAAAAAGAGTACAA
>CAVIBA010000047.1:0-12469 GCA_963640785.1 Bulleidia sp. | reverse complement strand
CAACAACGGCGGTGCGCAGGGCGGCGACGGAACCTACTACAACGCCGATTACGAAGACAAGACCAACAAATAACCGATAAGCATCGGTAAATGGAGCGGGAAAGGGCGCTGTGCGCTCTTTCCCGCAAACCCGTATTGAGGACGGATGAGAATGCCGTCCGGATATGGACATCAGCGTGAAAAATGAAGCCGTCACGGCTTCAAATACACTTTTTTCACGCACGATCCGATAAGGATCGCCGAGAAAAGCGTGGTATCATATATGGCAGAAAAAAGAGATTATTATGAAGTGCTCGGCGTGCAGAAGGGCGCATCCGAGGACGAACTGAAAAAAGCATACCGTGTGCTGGCCAAAAAGTATCATCCTGATGTGAATCCGGGAGACAAGCAGGCTGAAGAAAAGTTCAAGGAAGTCAATGAGGCATACGAGGTGCTTTCCGACCCCGACAAGCGTGCAAAGTATGACCAGTTCGGTCATGCGGCGTTCGATCCTGCGGCAGGAGCCGGGGCGGGCGGTGCCGGTTTCGGCGGCTTTGAGGGCTTCGGTGATATAGGAGATATTTTCGGCAGCTTCTTTGGAGGCGGTTTCGGCGGTTCACAGCAGACCCGCCGTGGACCCACGCGCGGAGATGACCTCGGCGTGCGGGTTACCATCTCGTTTGAGGAGGCCGTGTTCGGCGTAAAAAAGGACATTTCGTACAACCGCGTGGAGCGTTGTCCTGACTGCGGCGGCTCGGGTGCCGCCAAGGGGACGCAGGCCGAGACCTGCCCCATCTGTCACGGAACCGGACAACGCAAGGTCACACAGCGTATGATGGGAATGTCATTCCAGTCGACGACTACCTGCGACAACTGCCGCGGAACCGGTAAAATAATCAAGAATCCGTGTCAGAATTGCCGCGGAACCGGATATATAAAAGTTACAAAAAAACTCACCATCTCGATTCCCGCGGGCATTGACGACGGAAACCGCATCGTTCAGCAGGGACAGGGAAATGCCGGCCGCGCCGGCGGCCCTTCCGGCGACCTTATTATAGAGGTCACGGTCAAGAAGCACAATCTGTTCCGCCGCGAGGCTAACAACATACGCTGCGAGATTCCGCTTCCGGTGACGGACGCCATTCTCGGCGCCGAGATTGAGGTGCCGACGCTTGAGGGCTCCGAAAAGTACACCATCCCAGAGGGCACACAGAACGGCACCAGCTTTACCATCAAGAACAAGGGCGTTCCCTATGTCAACAACCCCGGCCGCCGCGGGGACCTGATTTTCACGGTCAATGTAGAAATACCTAGGGGACTGAGCGAGAAGCAGAAGGAGCACGTCCGCGCCTTTGCAGACAGTTGCGGCGAGAGCAACTACACCAAGAAAACCGGATTTTTCAAAAGGATATTTGATCGGAAATGATAGACAAGGATTACGTTTGCGGAGACCGCGGAGATGTGCGTGAATGGACGCAGATCAAGGTGACGGTCCCGACGCCGCAGCTTGATTTGCTGACGGCGGTTATGAGCATGGCCAGCAATAACCTCATGATTGAGGATATGAGCGACATAGACCTCAACACCTGTTACGGCGAGCTTATCGACGAGAAGATTCTGAATGCGGATAAGTCGCACGCGTCGGTGTCTGTTTATCTTGCGGCCGAGGATAACTGCGCCGAGCAGCTTGAATTTATCCGTGACCGCATCACGGCGTCCGGGCTCGAGGGCAAGATCGAGCTTATCGGCGTCAACGAGGAGGATTGGGCCGACTCGTGGAAGAAGTACTATAAGCCGACCACCATCGGAAGACGCGTGGTCGTTGTCCCGCAGTGGGAGGAATACAAGGCGGTTCCGAAGGACATAGTTATCCGCATGGATCCCGGAATGGCGTTCGGTACAGGCACACATGAGACAACGCAGCTCATTATTGAGATGCTTGAGAAGTACACAAAGCGCGGCTGTCGTATGCTCGATGTGGGCACCGGAAGCGGCATTCTCGCGATATGCGCGGCAAAGCTCGGAGCAGGGCTGTGCCGTGCCTACGACATAGACCCGACCGCCGTCAAGGTGGCGCGCGAGAATATCGAAAACAACGGCGTCGGCGACCGCGTCAGCTGCGACTGCTCAGATCTTCTGGCGCAGGTCGTGAGAGACAAGGGCGGGTATGACATCATATGTGCGAACATAGTTGCCGACATCATACTCAGAATGGCGCCCGATATCATCAGGTACATGCGTCCGTGCGCTGTGCTTATGGTTTCCGGTATAATTTCGGAGCGCGGCGATGAGATTGTGAAGGCGATGGGCGAGGGCGGACTCTGCGTGCTTGAACGCCGCGACTACCACGGCTGGTGCGCTTACGCTTTCGAGAAGAGGAATAACTGACCATGCCCCGCTTTTTTGTGCAGGACACGGACATAGTTGGTGGCATCGTCACCATGCGCGGTGACGATGCGCATCACATCTCCCGCTCACTCCGTATGGCGGCGGGGGAGCATATAACGGTTTGCGATACCCGGGGGCGGCAGTTTGACTGCGTGCTGTCGGGCTTTTGCGATGTTGTGACGGCAAGGGTTGTCGGCGAGTACAGCGGTGGACTCGAGTCGCCGATCCGGGTGCATCTGTTTCAGGCGCTGGTCAAGGGAGACAAGCTGGATACCGTTATACAGAAGGCCGTTGAGTGCGGCGCGGTGGATGTTACGCCGTTTGAGTGTCGCAGATGCGTGGTCAAGGTCAAACGCGAGGCCGAGAACGAGCGGACGCAGCGACGCTGCCGTATAGCGCTCGAGGCCGCTAAGCAGTGCGGAAGGTCTATTGTGCCTTTTGTGCATCCGACTGTGAATTTTGACGATATGTTAAAGTACAGCTCAGACCACGGCGGGCTGATAATGTGCTACGAAGGCGAGGCAACAGTGAGTTTGCGGCAGGAGCTGGGACGGTTGAGAGTCCAATGGCGCGAAAACAGTCATAATGATCCCGAAATTTGCCTTGCTGTGGGGCCTGAAGGCGGCTTTGAGCCGGATGAAGTTGAGCGCGCGATAGCGTCCGGTGCACGTGCTGTGGGGCTTGGCCCCCGCATTTTGAGGACTGAAACCGCGGCCGCATTTGCGCTTGGAGGCTTCACATATGAGTTTGAAATGTAATTGCGTAGATATATAGCCTTGATATACCATCAGATTGTTCATTTAGATGATATGTAACAAAAAAATTCGTGATTTTTTATAAAAAATCTTAAAAACCCTATTGAAAAATCACAAATTTTGAGGTAGAATATAGTGTGATATATAAAAAACCTTTTATACGAGAGGAAAGTAGCTATATGTCTAACAGATTGTTTCAAGGTGTGATTCACCAGATGAAGGACGCGGTGGATCGCGTTATCGGCGTCATTGATGAAAACGGCGTCATTATTTCCTGCTCTGAGCTTGTCAAAATCGGTGAGATTCGTCAGGGTATACGCGACGAACTTGCCTACGCTTCTGATATAGTTGTGTCTGACGGTTATACGTACCGTCCTATAAGTACCGGAAATAAGACGGAATACATCGTTTTTGTTGAAGGCGACGACAAAATGGCGGAAAGAATGTCCAAGTTGCTTTCCATTTCCTTGGGTAATATCAAAAATCCTTTATCAAGAACATAATTCTCGATAACATCCTGCCGAGCGACATATATATTAAGAGCAAAGAGTTGCACTTCAATACCGAAGAAACGCGTATCGTCCTTTTGATCAAATTTTTCGGCAAAACTGACATGATGCCCTTCGAAATGCTCCAGAATATGTTCCCGGATAAGTCGAAGGATTACGTTATCAGCGTCGGTGAGCATGACATAGTGCTCGTGAAGGATGTCAAGCCCAACACCGACACCAAGGAGATTGAAAAGCTGGCGACGAACATCGCCGACACGCTGTCCGCGGAGTTTTATACTCGTGTGTCCATCGGTATCTCGACGTTTGTTGACAACATCAAGGACCTCGCCCGTGCCTACAAGGAGGCGCAGATTGCGCTTGAAGTTGGCAAGGTGTTTGAGACCGAGAAGAATATCATAAGCTACGAGAACCTCGGAATCGGCCGTCTTATCTACCAGCTCCCGACGACGCTGTGCGAAATGTTCCTTCAGGAGGTGTTCAAGAAGGGTAGCCTCGAGTCGCTTGACCGCGAGACGCTGATGACAATCCAGTGCTTCTTTGAGAACAACCTTAACGTATCGGAGACGTCGAGAAAGCTGTTTGTCCACCGCAACACGCTGGTGTACAGACTTGAGAAGATCCGCAAGATAACCGGACTTGATCTGCGTGAGTTCGAGCACGCCATCACCTTCAAGGTCGCGCTGATGGTCAAGAAATATCTCAATTCCAAGCCTGCAAAATTCTGATTCCTGCCGGACGGAAGCCCGGTGACAGCATAAGCGAAATGACCGCACAGGAGTGTCGTGGCATTTCGCTTAACTTGATTATTCAGCACCAGGCAAGTCACCAAACAAGAAAAAGGTACAAAAATGTCAAAGAAAATTTCATTATCGGTATTCATATTCGTACTGCTGGCGGCGGTGCTGCTGAGCTTTCTCAGCGCGTTCGTCGTTGTGTCTCAGGTGTACGATGCAGAGCTGAGACGTGCGTATGAATCCAACAACGTCCCGTCCACGGGCGACAGTGACACCAGCTTTTCGGAACTGAAGCTGCTTGACAAAATTTTCAAGGCCTATTCGATTTACGATCTTGACGATGACGCGCTCTGTGAGGCCGTCCTTAAGGCCTACGCACACGCGACCGGCGACAAATACGCCGAGTATTACACCGCCGCCGAGTACGCGGCGCTCAACGCCGAGAATGCGGGCAACGCGCAGGGAATCGGCGTAAACATTATTCAGAACACGGAATATGATTGCATTGAAGTCATAAACGTCATGCCGGATTCTCCGGCGCTTAAGGCGGGCGTCGAGCCGGGGGATCTCATTGTCTACGTCGGCATCGGCGACAATCGCGAAAGCGTCTCGGTGCTGGGCTACACCAACGCCGTCAAGCGTCTTCAGGGCGAGGCCGGGACTAAGTCCGAGTTCGTGGTGCGCCGCGGCAAGGGTTACTCCGAGGAGATTGAGTTCTCCATCGAGCGCGGCCCGTACACCAGTCTTTCGGTTACATCGCATGTCTGTGCAACCGACCCTGATGTCGGCATCGTCAAGATAATACAGTTCGACCTGACAACGCCGACGCAGTTCACAGAGGCAGTCGACGCGCTGAGAGCCAAAGGAATTGAGAAGTTCGTTTTTGACGTGAGGTACAATCCCGGCGGAGATTTGCAGTCGATTTTGGCGGTGCTCAGTTGCTTCCTCAATGAGGGCGACGTGGTAATCAGCACGGAGGACACCAACGGCACCAAGGAAGAGGTAAAGGTCGAGATCAGCGTTCAGGTCGGCAGCTACGAGGGATGCAGCGTGTCCAAGGAGGACATAGGCAAATACCGTGGGCTCAAGTACGTCGTGCTCGCGAACGGCAGCACGGCCAGCGCCGCGGAGCTGTTTACCTCCAACTTCAGAGACTACAAGCTGGCGCCCGTTGTTGGGACTACGACCTATGGCAAGGGGACGATGCAGTCGATATTCTCTCTGAGCTACTATGGCTACGCCGGCGGCGTCAAGCTGACGACTCGCCGTTACTTCCCGCCCTGCGGCGAGAGTTATGACGGAATAGGGATTGCCCCTAACATCGAGATTGAGCTGAGCGAGGAAGCCCAGAAGGTCAACATTTACAAGCTGGCAGACGCTGATGACAATCAGCTTCAGCGCGCACTTGAAGAATTAAAATAACTTTTATATAAGGAGACTGCAAATGAGCAAGAAAACGGTACTCTACACCCAAGAGGGTTACGATAAGCTGGTAGAAGAGCTTAATTATCTGAAAAATGTACGGCGCGAAGAGATAAAAGAGGACATCGCTGTGGCGCGTTCGTTCGGCGACCTATCCGAGAACGCCGAGTACGATGAGGCGAGAAACGAGCAGGCTAAGACCGAAGCTCGCATAAAAGAGCTCGAGGAGATGATTGTCAACGCCGAGATTGCCGATGAGACCGCTATGGACGCGAGCGTCATCAGCATGGGCTCGACTGTCAAGGTGTTCGATGAGGAGTTCAATGAGGATGTTGAGTATCAGATAGTCGGCTCGAACGAGGCTGACCCGTTGCTTGGCAAAATCTCCGATATGTCTCCCATCGGCATGGCGCTCGTCGGCAAGAAGGCCGGGGAGACTGTCGACGTCGAAACGCCCGGCGGAGTTGTCAGACTGAAGATACTCGATGTCTCGAGATCTCACAATAACGGCTGATTGACATCACATATAAGCAAAAAAGCCGTCTTTACGACGGCTTTTTTGCTAAAATTGAGGTATAATAATGAAGGATAAGATTCCCGCCGGGGATATAAAAGAGAAGAGCGCGTTTCTGCACTGGCTGGACAATTTTTGGTATCACTATAAAATTCACACCATTGTAGTGCTTGTGGGGCTGGTGGTGCTGCTCGTGTGCATTCTTCAGACGTGCGCAAATTCCGACAGCTACGACATGTCGGTGTTGTACGCAGGGCACAACGCCATGTCGCAGAGCCAGGAGCTGGATGTGTCGAATATCCTCGGTATTGCGCTGCCGGAGGATTACAACGGCGATGGCCGCAAGACGGTGGAGTTTGCGGCGTATCACGTTCTCTCCGAGGAGCAGATACGTCAAATGGCCGCCGAGACCTACGAGGACGGCGATCACGTGTACGTTGACCGCAATTTTTACACGCAGGAGTATAGTAATTATACTAACATTATGTCTACGGGCGAGTATTCCGTCTGCCTGCTGGAGCCTTGGCTGTACGAGAAAATGGTATCGGCCGAGCGTGTGAAGCCGCTTTCCGAGGTGTTTACGGTGATTCCGGACGGCGCAGTTGACGAATACGGCGTCCGCCTCGGAAGCACGGAGCTTTACGGCTACTACGAGGCTCTGCACGTGCTGCCGGAGGACACGGTGGTCTGCCTTATGCGACCGTATGTTGTTGGCAAAAGCAGCAGAGCCGAGCAGTATTCGAAGTGCATTGAGGCGTTCCGGGGTATAGTTGAATTCCGCGCACCGAAGAATTGAACTGAATCATATCTCAAAATAAAACAACGTCGGGCTTGGCTCGACGTTGTTTTTGATTTGTGATGCGGATGCGAAAGCAAAGCACTGATTCTCTAGTTGGAGAATCAGTGCTTTTATATGCTGTGATATTTACTGCCTGGATTCCGCAATTGCCATAAGCGCGCGCTCGGATTGTATGTTAGACGGGTAGGGATATTTCCTCGCACAAAGCTCAAATTGTTTTTTTATCTCCGCCGCCGCTGCGGTGTTTCGCTCGTAGAGCAGGGAGTAGACGTACTGCGTTCTCAGCACGGACGGGAATTTCTTCATTAGCTTCATGAACTGCACAAGCTCCGGTGTGCGCATACTGTCAATCACCTCACGGAGACAATCGGTGATGAGCTCGATGTACATGCGGTCGCAGATCAGAAGATTGCGGTGCACACCGATAATGCCGCTTTCAATGCCGAGCATGTGCTCCATCAGCCGGTCGGCTTGCTCGAACTTTTCTTCGTCCATAAGGCGGTTGCAGGCAAAGACGCCACGCGTTGCGACCATGCTGTTTTTCATATCCTCGTCGGACGGTATGGCAAACCATTCGGCGGGGCAATCGCGCAGGCGTACGCCGCACGCCGTCATTCCGGCCACCTGCATCTGAGTGGCGAACGCTTGCATTGCCTGCTCGTTGTGCCGGAGCGCGATGGCGTTATAACCGTCGTTGTCGACGGTGCCCATGTGCATCGGGACGCCGTTTGTGATTGCAAAAGTCAGCCCTGCGCCGGCGAATATCATAAGAAGCACGCCGGGGAGCGTCATAACTCCGACCATGATAGAGATCACTGCCGATACTATGGCCAATATGAGGTTCATGAGCGGGCCGCCGAGGTTGTAGAGCGTGACGGGGATTTTGCCGTCCTTTATAGGCGGCGGTGTCATGAGGCATTGGCCGCCCGTCCCGGCGATTGAGAGTCGGCAGAGGCGAACTCCGCTGTCGTCGCGCAGCCATATAAAGCTGAAAACGCGGAATGAGCTGAACTTATATCCGCTCAAAAGCCCGGCGATAAGATGTCCGGCCTCGTGAAGTATCAGCTGCGCCACAATGGCAACGTACATAAAGATCAGAAATCCGACGTACATCAGCAGCCGTACTCCAAATCTGCCCTCCGCAAGCGGATTTCCGACTACGAAAGCCGTTATCATCACGCCGCAGAAGCCACCGAACAGAACGAAAGTTATGAGGCTGACATATTGCGCCGGTGAGCGCTTTGAAGTGGCAGTTTCACTATTTTGGGATTGGTTGTTCATTGGTATGTCTCCTTGATGGGACGTTATAACGCCATTTCCATGCCGATTTCGTCGCCGTCGCGTTCGGTTTCGCGGAAGCCGAAGCTGCGGTAGAGTGTTTCGGCAGCGGTGTTGCCCTCGATGTAGCAGAGCGCGACCTTTTTGTATTTGCCGTCACGGCGCAGCTCGTCGAGTATGAGCTGTGTCGCTGCTCTGCCGTAGCCGCGCCCCTGATAGCGCTCGTCTATGAAAAATTGACTGAAATCGTAGCAATCCATCTCCGGCAGGTCGTAGTACAGCCCCATGCCGACCGGCGTCTCTCCGTCGCAGACGAAGAATGCCCGGCTGCGTTGCTCTTTGTAGGCATACGCACGTGCGAGAAGGACGGTTCTGTTCGCAACATACGTTTGTTGTGACTCGGAGACGTGTACGTCGCATCTCCAGTTGTCTGGGGTGACGTCGACAAGCCGGAGACCGGTGGGCGGTGTAGCAGGATTCATAATGTTAAGCTCCTCTGATATTATTTTTGTGCGGTCTTATGATATTTCTGACGAATGATGTACCGTATGAGGGGTATCGAAAGTATGACGGACGCGCAGATCCACGCGCCGGGGTCGCCGAAGCAGACGGCTGCAAACGCCAGCGACGACGCGCCGGAATCGATAGGCGCACCGTTGATGAGCGGCGGGAGGTAGGCGCATATGGCGATTCTTGCGAACAGCTCGGCGATTCCTGCGGCGAGCACGTAGGTGGGGAACGATATGCCCTGAACCGCGCTCCGGACTACTATGAGGAATCCGAGAACGGCGTAGAACAGTATGTCAACGTATATAAGAATGTTGCCGAAGCGGATGGTTTCGGGGGAGACCTTGTCGGCGCTCATGAAAATATACTGGTAGGTTCCGTTTATCGAGAGTAGCAGGCCAACCGCGAGGCTTATGGCGAACAGTATGAGCATGATGACCAGCGTCTGGAGCGTGCCGCGTTTTATGCGAGCGTAGTCGCGCTTGCCGTAGTTCTGGGCGTTGTAGCCGAGGATGGCCGAGCCGAGGCCGTGGTAGGACGCCATGAGAAAATTAATCAGCTTGTTCGCCGCGCCGTAGCCGTTTTGCGCAGGTGTTCCGGCAACCATCGCGCCGCTTGCGGTCAGGTCAAATTTGACGACCGCCCCCTGCATGACGATGATTCCGATAGCAAGCACGGAGAATTGCAGTCCGAGCGGGACGCCCTGCTTCAGGTGCTCCCATATCTCCTTTGCGCTGACCTTGAAGTCGGCCGCGTGCAGCCGTAGGTCGCGGTATTTTATGAACGCGTAAAAGGTGCAGGCAATGACGCTGATGAACTGTGCCAGCACCGTCGCCGCGGCGGCGCCGGTCGGGCCGAGCCCCAGTACCGCGAGAAAAACGATGTCAAGCACGACGTTCAGCGCAGTCGAGATAACGAGAAAGATCAGCGGCGTTATCGAGTCGCCGTACGCGCGCAGAATTCCACAGACGAAATTGTAGCCCATCTGCGCGAGTATGCCGATGAATATGACAAAGCAGTAGTCATAAGCCGCGCGGTACACCTCGGGATTGGCCTCGGTGACGTTGATTATTCCGAGCAGTCGCGGCAGAAGCGCCAGCGACACCATAGTCAGAAGCGCGGAAATGCCTACCGAGAGATAAATCTGTGTAGCGAACGACCGGCGCACGCCGGAGGTGTCTCCGCGCCCTACGGCTCCCGCTGTTATTACCGAAAAGCCCGCCGTGCACCCGAAGGCGAACTGAAGAAATATAAATGTCAGCGGAAACGTGTCGTTGACACCCGCAACCTCAGCGGAACCCAACACCTGACCGCAGATTATAGCGTCGGTGAGTACGTATATCTGTTGGAGAAAATACGAAATGATGATGGGCGCAGCGTAGCGCAGTATGACGCGCCACGGCGTGCCGGATGTCAGATCGACCGGCTTTGAAAACCGGGATAGCAGTCCTTTTTGTTTGTCCATAAAAAGCCCTCCTGAAAATCTTTTCATATTATACAGGCTTTTGGCGGAAAGTCAAGAGGTTATCGTAAAATAATATACGATTCGTGGATATTTTCATAAGCGTGTCAGCTTTCATGGTGCACGTCGACGCGCGACTCGGCGTCCTCGCCGTCGCAGATAACGGGGCAGAGATATCGCCAGCCGTAGCCGCTCGTAAAACGAGGTGTGGTTCGTGACGAGATACAGCGTCCCGATGCCGCGCTCGGCCATGTCGCAGCAGGCAAAATTCAGCAGCGCGCCCGCGATTCCGC
This sequence comes from Bulleidia sp., assembly GCA_963640785.1. Lineage (GTDB taxonomy): Bacteria > Bacillota > Clostridia > Oscillospirales > CAG-272 > UMGS1002. The sequence goes on along the minus strand of CAVIBA010000047.1, from coordinate 1,826 downwards.
GGCAGCGCATGTTATTATCAACGTAAAGTCCGCTGCGCCGCCCGCCGCGATAGATGCTTCGGCGCGCAGCAGCGCGCTTTTGCGGGCGAGCCCGCCGGCATAGCCGGTCAGCTTGCCGTCCGCGCCGACGACGCGGTGGCAGGGAACGATGATAGACACCGGATTGTGTCCCACCGCGCCGCCGACCGCCTGCGCTGACATATGTTCGAGCCCGCGCGCGACCGCGATGCCGCGGCTTATCTCCCCATATGTGACCGTCTGTCCGTATGGTATCTCAAGCAGACGATTCCAGACTGCCATGCTGAAGTCCGAGCCGCACAGGTGCAGCGGCGGCGTGAAATCGGGAATCTGCCCGGCAAAATAGGTGTCGAGCCAGCGGCACGCCTCGGCGATGGCCGGAGTTTTCTGTTCCGTTTGGTTTTTGGAAAGTCCGGCGGCGAAATACTTTGCGCCGTCAAGCCAAAGGCCGATGAGCCCGACGTTATTGGCGGCCAGCAAAAGCTGACCGAGCGGGGAATTATAATAGTGAATATACGTCATTTTGCTGCCTCATTTCGTTTTTTTGAAGCCGGTTCGGGTACCGGATCGCGCAGCTCAGGCATAGCACCGCCGGAGATTGCCCAAAGATAAAGGCTCGCCACGCTGCCGCAGGGGCGGAACAGCTCGCGGTAGTGCCCGAACAGCTCGCGGTCGATGCTCTCGTGGCCGTACAGCATACGAATGCCGCGCTGTATGGCGAGGTCGTCGTAACTGAATATGTCGGGGCGCTGAAGGCTGAAAAGCAGTATCATTTCCGCCGTCCACACGCCGACGCCGCGCAGTGAGTCAAGCGCGCGTATGGCGTCGGCGTCTGACATTTTCCCGATTGCGGCAATGTCAAAGCTGCCGTCATTTACGCGCCGGGCAAAGTCCGTGATATACTCGGCCTTGCGGAAGCTCATGCCGAGCGACTGAAGCGCCGGAACATCGGTTTCAAGTACGCTTTGGGCGTTGACCTCGCCGAGCGCGTCGGTGAGGCGCAGCCATATGGTAGCCTGCGCCTTGGTGGAAATCTGCTGCCCGACTATGTGATGCACGACCGAGGAAAACAGGTCGGTGTCGACCTCGCGGTATATGTGCCCGATCCGGTCAATAGCTTGCCTGAGCCTGCTGTCGCGCACACGAAGATATTCGACCTCTGATGCGCCGTATTCAAAGTACATATTTTGTCCTCCGCTTGGATATTTGGTCTGTACTGATTATATCACATTATCGGTCGATTTCATAGTGCCGGGACGGAATTTGCCGAAAAAGCCCCCGGCTCACGTGAGCCGGGGGGCGGGGATGCTTTGCTATGCCGTCGACAGCGTGGACTTATCAGCTGCCCTTGAGCTCGCCCTTTACAAGGCCGTTCTTGAGTCCGTTCTTAAGACCGCTTTTGGCACCGTTCGTAAGTTCGTTCTTTGTGCCGTTCTTGTAGCCGTTGACAAGTCCGTTTTTAGCGCCGTCCTTAAGTCCCGCGGCAAGGCCGTTTTTCTGACCGGATATTGCGCCGTTTTTCAGCCCATCCGGTGTGCCGTTCTTCAGGCCTTCCTTGAGACCGTTCTTCAGGCCGTCCTCAAGCACGTGAACGCCTTCGACAGCGCCGGACACGTCCGGAATTTCGGACTCTGTGGCAGAGACCGACATAGCGAGAGCCGAGCAGATGCAAAGCGCGGCAAGTGCGGATGCTACAATCTTGGTTTTTTTCATGGTTGTTACTCCATTCTTTGAAATTTATTTTGCAAGAAAGTGTAAAGCGCTTTACTTTTCTTAACAATCTGTCTCGATGTGCGGTCAGCCGGGGG
>CAVIBA010000046.1:9736-12538 GCA_963640785.1 Bulleidia sp. | reverse complement strand
AGATCGGCCACCCGGTCAACCCCTGCCGTTACCTCACCTTCAACGATCCGCTTGAGGGTCTTCTCGACGTCCAGATGGACCCCGAAAAGACGCCCGCCGGTTTTGCGGCTGCGGCGCGTCGGCTGGAGCAATACGTCGACGACCCCAACTTCGGATATATGTTCGACACGCTGGCAAAGCTGTGCGTCTTCCTCGCGGACAAGTGCGACGTCAGCATCAGGGCGAGACGCTACTACCTCGACGGCGACCGCGCCGCACTTGCCGACATGGCTGACAACAAAATTCCCGCCATGGTCAGCGAGCTCGACGACTTTATCGCGGCTTTCCGTCATCAGTGGTACCTCGAGAACAAAACCTTCGGATTCTCGACGCAGGAGCTCCGCCTCGGCGGTCTGCGTGAGCGGCTCAACTCTACTGCAATGCGCCTTTCCGACTACGTGAACGGCAAAATCGACCGCATTGAGGAGCTGGAGCAGCCCGTTCTGTCCTTTGACGGCAAGACGTACGACGGCACAAAGCTGCCATATATCAGCTGCATGCTTTGGAACCGCAATGTAACCCCCGGTCTGCTTTGAGTCACCGGTTAACATAATAAGTATGGAAAAAATGAAATTTTATCACGCCGTCCCCGGATTTGTAGTCCGGGGGCAGGCGTGGCGCGTGAGCGTTGCCTGCGCAGGCCGCGATGTCTGCGGCGAAGTCAGCTTCCTGCTTCGGGATGGTGAGAGAGACACGCGCGTCTGCATGACGCGCGGCACAGCGTATGAAGCGAATGACCGTGGACTTGTGGTATATTCCGCAAGTGTTCCGGCTGAAATGTTGGAATCCGCCGACGAGGTGAGTTATCACTTCGAGTGCGGCGACGCTGCGAGTGAGGAATATCGTGTCGAGGTTGCGTCGGTCGGCGTAATGCCGCCGCTGTGCGTGACCGAGCTTTTTGCGCGCCCAAAGGGTGCTGGGCTGACGCTGTTTATTGAGGTTATGAACCCCTCGGCCGCGCCTGTCGATCTGTACGACTACAAATTCATGGCCTACAACGGCGCGTCGCCGACAGCAGGGGACTACGTCTGCTCGCTGTATCTCTCCGAGACGCCGGGGGCTACGACGCTCGCTTCCGGCGAGGTCGCGGCGATATGGCCGCTGCTGCCACAGCACCATAAGTCCGGAGACCCCAAGTGGCTCTGCCGCGAGGGCTTTGTCGAGGCCGCGATGGCAGACTTCCCGAAGCCCGCGTTTGACCTGGCGAGCACGGACTTCCGCCTGATTCCCGTTGAGGCGAGCCGCCTTGACGAGGCGAGCGGCACGTATGTGGCGCTCGAGGGGATGAACCGCCTGCCAGTCAAGGACGAGACAACGACATTGATTGTCGCGCCTCGCGAGGCCCAGCCCGAAAACGGACTTGAGATGGCGGTCTTTAGCATGGTGTACAATCTGGCCGACGACGGCAACCGCGATACGCCGGTCAGATATTCGTCGCTCTGGACTATCGACGTGCGCCGCCCGGCAATCGGAATCAGCATAAACCACAAGGCGCGCATGACCCCCGGAATTCTCGACCGCGGGCAGGCTGCTCCGGTTATCAGCCGCGAGTGCCCGGCAATCGTGCCGCTCGATGCCGATGTGACAGTCAATGCGGCGGGCGCCTTTACCTGTCTGAATTTTGTTGTTGACGGCAGCCTTGTCGTCGACGCATATATTGATCTCAAGCTCGCCGACGGCAGGCTGCGCCGCTACGATGCGCACGAGTCGGACGGTGTGTGGTCCGCCATGCTGCCTGAGCGCGATATTTTCGCGCTCAACCGGCTGTGCTACGCCATAAACGTCTACGATGGCGTTCGGCGGACGGTGCTCGGCAGCCGTTCCGAGCCGCTGACCACTCGCCTGCGCGACCGCCGCGGGCCGTTCATCACGCGCGCGTTCCCCGAGAGCGGCTACGGTTACGACGACACGAGAACACCCACACTCGCCGTCTGCTTCGGCGACGCGTCGGGCGTGAACCTTTCGGCGTCGGTGCTTTGCGTCGACCGAAAAAACGTGACCGAGCAGGCGCATTGGGAGGCTGGTCGCGTGAGCTACACGCCGACGCGTCCGCTGCGCTACGGCGCGCACAGCTACGAGGTCATGCTGTGCGATAAGGAAGGGAACAAGACCTACCGCAAAATAGAGTTTTCGATATGCCGCCCGGACGAGCTGCAGCTGTATCACGGCGAGGTTCATGCGCACACGGCGTTCTCGGACGGCACCGCAACGCCGGATGAGGCCATGGCGTATGCGCGCGACGTCGGCGGCGTTGATTTCTTCGCGCTGACCGAGCACTCGCACTATATAACCAACGAGTTGTACCACCGTCAGATAGACATTGCCGACAAGTACAACGAGCCGGGGCGCTTTGCCGCGCTTTACGGCTTTGAAATGACATGGAACAACACCTGTGCGCTGTGGGGACACATGAACGTGCTCGGTACCGACTGGATGGAGGACGACATTCACAACAAGGGAATACACGAGCTATACGAGCTTTTGCGCCGCGATCGTTCGGCGGTGGCAATGTTCAACCACCCCAACTTTGCGTGGGGCAACTTCCACGACTTTGACGATTATTCACCCGACGCTGACCGCGCAGTGTGTCTTTCCGAGATAAAGGGCGCGGGGTATGACCGCGAGTACGCCAATCTCCTGTCGCTCGGCTGGCACGCCTCTCCTGCTTTCAACGAGGATAACCACGGCTACAACTGGACGACCGCCACGCCGTCCACCACGTATGTGCTTGCGCCTGCGCTGACCCGTGACAATATTATGGAC
>CAVIBA010000046.1:7776-9685 GCA_963640785.1 Bulleidia sp. | reverse complement strand
GAAGGTGCGCTTTAAGATTAACGGCGAATGGATGGGCTCGCACATCACGGCCAAAGAAAAACTACGCGTGGAAGCGGATATTTTTACGGAATGTGAGGCTGGAATCGGCAATATTGCTCTCATTGGAGAGGACAATATTGTCGTGGCGTCCGTCAACGCCGGCGCGCTCCAGTCCTACAGACTGCGCCTGACTGTGCCGTGCGAATATGACTATTACTACCTCAAAATAACCGCTCCCGGCAGATATACCGTGACGTCGCCTGTCTGGATTGATAACGAGTCGCCGCTGAAGCTCGATGGGCTCGAGCACCGCCGTGGCGGCGACGATTCCCGCCCACACGTCGTGATGGCCAAGCTGAAAAACAGGTCGGATGGCTGTATGCGCGACGTTAAGGTCGACTTCTACCTCACGCCCGTGTCCGGCTTTGACACCGAGCACACGGTTCCGTACCGCACCGTCAAGCTGCCTGTGCTTCCCGCAGGAGCCACGGCGAACGTCAGCTGCGAGCTGCCGGATGTTGCCGGAATGCGGCGTGCGTCCGTCATTGCGCGCGGGACAGCCGGTCGTAGCAGATATGTCGAGACCGACTGCGTCACATTGTCGCCGCTCGCGATAAGCGAGATACTGGCGGCAAGCAGCGAGACCGTCGACCGCGCGGGCAATGTTGTCGGCAACCCGTTCAAGTATTTTCAGCTTTATAACATGTCCGGTCGCGACATCTGCCTTGACGGCTATGCCGCCCGCCTGTGGGTAACGACTGGCAAGCAGCCGCAGGAAGCCAACATTCTGCGTTTCTCGGGTCAGACGATCAAGGCCGGCGGCGTGCTGACCGTTTGGGTTCGTCCCGCCGGGGCCGTGCTCGAGGCTGAGGATTTTGACCGCCGCTACGGCGCGATGCTCCGCGAGGGCGAGGATCTGCTTGTGACCGAAATTCCCGTGCTCGACAACTCTGGCAACGCGCGTCGGCTCGACATTACGCTTGACAAAGAAATGCTCGTGCGCTGCGAGTACGATTTCAAGCAGTTCCCGGGAACTGATCTGCACACCGATCGCGCCATCACGTTCTCGACCGCCCCGACGCTGACGGGCAAGCAGAAAATGCTTTCGTGCGACGCGGTGCCGTCGCCGGGAGCGTATCACGGAGAATAAATCCGGGAACAATTCTCGGAGAGAATTCCATAGGCTTCGCCGCGTAAATCCTATGGCGCGAGTGCGCTATTCGGGCACTGCGTGGCAATGCCCATACTGATTCGGAAGGTAAAACATTATGAAGAAAATGCTGATAGTTGACGGCAACAGTATCATAAACCGGGCTTTTTACGGCATACGTCCGCTGACTACCTCGTACGGACTGCATACCAATGCCATCTTCGGCATGATAAACATACTGCTAAAGCACCTCGATGCACTGCATCCCGACTATTGCGCGATTGCATTCGACCTCAAGGCGCCTACCTTCCGTCACAAGATGTACGCCGACTACAAGGCAGGGCGCCGCGCCATGCCCGAGGAGCTGGCGATGCAGTTTGAGCCTGCGCGCGAATGCGCGCAGGCGCTCGGCTTTACACTTTTAAGCCTCGATGGCTACGAGGCAGACGACATACTCGGCACGCTGTCGGCAAAGGCGGACAAAGAGGGAATTGAGTCTTATGTCGTCACTGGCGACCGCGACTCGCTCCAACTTATCGGTGAGCGTACGACTGTTTTGCTCGAGACGAACAAGGGCACGGTCAGATTTGACCGCGCGCACTTCATCGAGGAGTACGGCGTGACGCCGGAGCAGTTTGTCGACGTCAAGGCGCTTATGGGCGATTCGTCGGACAACATTCCCGGCGTGCCGGGGATCGGCGAGAAGACGGCGCTGAAGTACATCTCGCAGTTCGGCACGCTCGACGCGCTGTACGAAGG
>CAVIBA010000046.1:0-7766 GCA_963640785.1 Bulleidia sp. | reverse complement strand
GTACGAAGGGCTCGAGAGCGCCGGGTTTACGGCGCCGATGCACGCTAAGCTGAGTGCGGGCCGCGATTCGGCCTTCATGTCGCGCAAGCTCGCGAAGATTTGCCGCGAGGTTCCGGATATGCCTGCGCCGTCGTCGCTTGGGGACGGTCAGCTTGACCGCCCGGCCGCACGTGAACTGTTTACACGACTTGAATTTTCGGGATTTATCAAGCGTTTCGGACTTGAGAATGGAGCCGACGGGGACAGCGAATCCGAGGCGGAGGTCAGTTTCACCGAGCTCGACGGCGCAGCGCTTCTTGAACTCAAATGCGAGAAAATCGCGCTCGACATGCAGGGCGAGGACATACTGCTGTGCGACGGTGAGCGCGTTTACCGCTACGTCGGCACCCTACAAGACCTCGGTGAATTTCTTAGCGGACATCAGATTGCATGTCACGATTGCAAAAATATCTACAAAAAGCTCGACAAAATTGGCGCTTTGTGGCGTACATGCGCGGTTGATACGATGCTTGCCGCCTACGTCGTGAACTCTGGTGACAGTAGCTTTGATTTGCCGCGGCTCGTCATGGAGCACCTCGGTAAGGTCATGGACGAGAGGATTCCGGCGGTCAGCTATGTAATGCAGCTCGAGCCGGTTCTTGTTGAGAAGGTGCGCGGGAGCGGCCAGGAGAAGCTGCTCTACGACATCGAAATGCCGCTCGCCGCGGTGCTGTGCGACATGGAGCAGATTGGCTTCAGGATCGACTACGCCGGTATAGAAAAGTACGGCGAGAGGCTTTCGCAGATTGCGCACGAGCTGGAGGAGCGCATTTTCTACCATGCGGGCGGCGAGTTCAATATCAATTCGCCGAAGCAGCTCGGTGAGGTGCTGTTTGTCCGTCTCGGACTGCCGGTCGACAAAAAGACCAAGACAGGCTTTTCGACCGGTGCTGAAATTCTAAACAAGCTGCGCCCGTATCACCCGATAATCGAGGACATACTCGATTACCGCCAGGTTACCAAGCTGAAGAGCACCTACGTCGACGGCCTGCTCAAGGTTGCCGACAGCACGGCTCACGTGCACACCAATTTCAAGCAGACCGGCACCGCGACCGGGCGGCTTTCGTCGACTGATCCGAATCTTCAGAATATCCCCGTCCGCACCGAGCTCGGGCGCGAGTTGAGGCGTTTCTTCGTGCCGCGTGACGAGCGTTACGTGCTTATTGACGCCGATTATTCGCAGATCGAGCTCCGTCTGCTCGCCGCAATTTCCGGCGACGAGAATATGATAAGCGCGTTTCTGTCCGGCGCTGACATTCACACAAGTACCGCCGCCACCGTTTTCGGCGTGTCGCCCGATGAGGTGACGCCCGAGCTTCGCAAGCGCGCAAAAGCGGTCAATTTCGGCATTATGTACGGCATCGGCGAGTATTCGCTGTCGCAGAACCTCGGGATTTCGGTCGCGCAGGCAAAGCGTTACATCGGCGACTACCTCGCGAGCTACCCGGCCATCGACACCTACCTTAAGCAAACCATCCGCCGTGCCTATGAGGACGGCTACGTCACAACGATATTTGGTCGGCGGCGCTATATCACCGAGCTTGCGTCGTCGAAGCATCAGCTTCGAGCGTTCGGCGAGCGCGTCGCGATGAACAGCCCCATTCAGGGCTCCGCAGCCGATATAATTAAGATTGCAATGATAAATGTCGAGAAGCGTCTGCGAGACTCTGGCATCGACGCCAAACTGATACTGCAGGTCCATGACGAACTGATTATTGAGGCGTCGCGCGAGTGCGCCGACGAGGCGCGCGCCATCCTCCGCGAGGAGATGGAGGGTGCGGTCGACCTGCCCGTCCCGCTCACAGTGGACGTTGAGCAGGGAGAATGCTGGTTTGATTGCAAATGAACGACCAAAAACAGCTTTCACAATTTGTGAAAGCTGTTTTTGGTCGGCGCTATAAAGCTGAATGACAGCGATTTAAACAATAAGTATCGGCAGCGAAGAATATGGTGACGTTGCGTACAATGCCAAAATATTTGTTAGCCAAAACCGATTATCTCGGTGTTTATCTCCCATTTTCCACTCCCGCGCCGCTCGCGTGAAAAAAAGATTCAATCCGAGTGGATTTTTTTGTTGAAATCTTCAAAAAAGTATTGTATAATAAGGGTGATGAGAAAATTTCACGGGGGTATGTATGTCATACGAATTGATGGCTGAAAATTTTGATTCTTATTATTCCGCCGGTGAGCGCGCAGGGCCGATGGATACCGTCATGAGCAAGCTCGATGAGTACCTCGGGCGCGATGATTATGTTCGTGCGGAGGCGCATCTGCGCTTCTGGATCGGCGAGTCCGAGATCAGGCGTGACGGTATGGGGCGGCTTGTGCTGCTGAACGAGCTCATGGGACTGCTCCGCAAGACGTCGAAGTGCGAGGCGGCTATAGAGACGTCGCAGCGCGCGCTTGCGCTTTGCGACGAGCTTGGTCTTGCAGGGCGCGCAATACACGGCACGACGCTGGTCAACGCGGCCACGGTCTACAAGGCGTTTGACCGCGCCGCCGAGGCGCTTCCGCTTTACCGCGAGGCTCTGACTGTGTACGAGGCGACGCTCCCCGAGAATGACGCCCGGCGCGGCGGACTTCACAACAACATGGCGCTGGCGCTTGTCGACCTCGCGCAATATGATGAGGCGGAGGCGATGTACCGGCGCGCTCTTGATGTTATGTCAAGCAACCGCTTCGGCGAGCTTGAAATGGCGGTTACATATCTCAATATGGCAAACGAAGTCGAGGCAAGGTATGGCCTGATTCCGGCCGAGGAGCGCATAAATGAATACGTCGACCGTGCCCGCGAGCTGCTTGACACCCCCGGCATCCCGCGCGACGGTTACTACGCCTTTGTCTGCGAAAAATGTGCGCCGACCTTTGGATATTACGGCTATTTTCTCGATGCTGACGAGCTTCACGGGCGCGCCCGGCGCATATATGCCGAAAATTCCGGCAAATGAAGGGGCTTGAACTCTGCCGCGCCTACTACGAGCAGTTCGGCGCGGAGATGATACGTGAAAAATTCCCGGAGTACGAAGGTCTCATCGCTGTCGGTCTCATTGGGGATGGCTCCGAGTGCCTTGGCTACGACGACGAAATATCGCGCGACCACGATTTTGAACCTGGTTTCTGCATGTTTTTGCCGGACGAGTCGCTTGTCGACAGTCGGGCAGAGTTTCGGCTTGAGCGCGCTTATGCGCAGCTGCCGCGCGAGTTTATGGGCGTGAAGAGACTGCGGACGGCGCCGGTCGGCGGGAGTCGGCACGGAGTTGTCAGAATACGCGATTTTCTCGCGTACAGACTTGGCATGCCTCGGCTGCCGCAGAGCTGCGACGAGTGGTTCGGAATACCTGACTACAGCCTCGCGCAGCTGTGCAGTGGGGAGGTGTTTCGCGACGATTTCGGTGAACTGACGTCAATCAGGCGCGCGCTTGCGTCGCCTCCGGAGGATGTCAGGCGAAAAAAGCTGGCAGGGAGGCTTGTGCTCATGGCGCAGGCAGGACAGTACAACTACGGCCGGTGTCTGCGGCGTGGCGATGAATATGCTGCCCAACTTGCCGTGATGGAGTTTTTTGGCAGCGCCATAGCGACGGTGTTTGTGCTAGAGAGGTGTTATATGCCATACTACAAGTGGCAGTTTCGGGCGCTGCGCGAGCTGTCGGACTTCGGCCTCGGGCTCGCGCCGATGTTCGGATTTCTGCTGACGACGGGGAATGACGTGTCCGTAAGCCGGGACAAGCTGCGGACAATCGAGGACATTTCGCACGCCATAGTCGAGCGGCTGCGGCTCGAGGGCTTCAGCGCGCTTGACGGCACGGATGACCTTGAGCGGCATGCGTACGCAGTAAACGACGGCATTTCCGACCCGGATCTGCGCAACAAAAACATATTTTACGCTCTGTAAAAATAAATTTATATATTTCTGGAGGAACAATTATGAGAGCACCTGCAATACCGCTTATCACAGTCGACCCGTATTTTTCAGTGTGGTCGCGTGACGAGGTACTGAACTATACCGAGACCGTCCACTGGACGGGAAGTGTCAACCCCATTCGCGGTTATGTAACTGTGGACGGCAACAGATATATCTTTCTCGGCTGGGACAGAAATGCTCACAAAATCAAACAAACTTCGATAAATATACAGGCGCTTTACACGCTTGTGACCTACGAGAACGACGAAATCCGCTTTATCGCTCGCTTCACGACGCCGCTGCTGCCCGATGATTTCAAACTGATGTCTCGCCCGGTGTCGTATCTTGAGCTCAGCTGGGAATCGCTTGACGGCCGCGAGCACGACGTCAGCGCGGAGGTTCGCGTGAGAGAGGACATATGCCTCAACAAGGCGGGGCAGAGCCCGGTTGTCTGCGAGGCTGTGACCGTGCCCGGCGTGTCTGCCATTCGCATGGGCAACTCGGTGCAGAATCTGCTCAACCGTAGCGGCGACGATTTGCGTATTGACTGGGGTTACTTCTATCTGTCCGTGAGAGGCACGGCAGACGTCTCGTGGAAAACAGAGCGCGGGCTTGGCTGGGCGCAGGCGTCTTTCGCGCTTGAGCGCGGAAAGTCGCGCCTTGTGATGTTCGCTTACGACGACGTCGCAAGTATCAGCTACTTCGGCAGTCAGTTAACCTCTGCATGGAATCACGACGGAACGACCATCACCGAGGCCATCGCGTCTGCAGCTGATGAGTACGAGGCGCTTCTCGCCCGCTGTGAGGCGTTCGGGGCGCGTCTGTATGAGGAAGCAAGCCAGGTCGGCGGCGAAAAGTACGCAGACATGCTTGTGCTTGCATACCGCCAGGTAATAGCCGGTCACAAGCTGGTTGTCGACGAGGACGGCGAGGTGCTGTGCATATCGAAGGAGTGCTTTTCCAACGGCTGTGCCGCGACGGTGGACGTTAGCTACCCGTCCATCCCTATGTTCCTGATTTACGCCCCTGAGCTTATCAAGGGCATGATGCGTCCGATCTATAAATTCACTGCAACCGACGCCTGGAAATACGATTTTGCGCCGCACGACGCGGGACAATACCCGCTTGTCGAGGGTCAGGTCTACGGACTCGACCGTGCGACGGGAGAGCTGCTGTTCGAAAAGCAGATGCCCGTCGAGGAGTGCGGAAATATGCTGATAATGGAAGCCAACGTCGCACTTGCGGAGGGCAATGCCGACTTTGCAGCATCACATATAGATACATTGGAGGCTTGGTGCCAGTATCTTATTAAGTTTGGTGATGATCCCGAGAACCAGCTCTGCACCGACGACTTCGCAGGCCACCTTGCTCATAACTGTAACCTCTCGCTCAAGGCTATCATGGGAATTCAGGGTATGTCCATAATAATGAACATGCTCGGCGACACCCGTAAGGCCAACAAATACCGCCGCGCGGCAGTCCGCATGGCCAAGAGCTGGTGCGAACGTGCGGTAAACGATGACGGCTCGTACCGCCTCGCATTCGACCGTCCCGGCACCTTTTCGATGAAGTACAACATGGTATGGGACAAGATTTGGGGCACCCGCCTCTTTCCGCAGAGCGTGACGCGTCACGAAATTGCCTCCAACCTCACCCATTTCAACCGTTACGGTATGCCGCTTGACAGCCGAGCGGACTACACCAAGTCCGACTGGCTGGTCTGGACCGCCACCATGGCGCAGAGCCGCCGCGACTTCGAGCGCTTTATCGCTCCGCTGTGGGCAGAGTACAATGAGTCGCAGTCCCGCGTGCCCATGACCGACTGGTACGATACTATCAGTGGCTACAAGATCAGCTTCCAGCACCGCACCGTGCAGGGCGGACTGTTCATCAAGATGCTCGATGCCTCCGGAAAGCTGAAATATTCCGCAAAATAACATCACAAATCGATAAATTTTGCAAGGCTACATAAGCAAAGAACTCCGGCGTGACCGATAATTAGGCCACGCCGGAGTTCTTTATTCTTCCACAGGTAAGTTCTTTTTTACGGGATCATAGGTTCCGTTAAGATAGCCCTCGTAGGTGCAGACTGCATTGGAGTACCACACGTCGCCGTTTAAAATGCCGGCATCGCGTGCTGCGCTCGAAATTGAATTTGAGCTGTCCTTCAGGCGGTTTGCTGTGAATACAAGCTCGGCATCGCCGTATGACGGTGCACAGGAGGCGCACTCGAGATAGGACGGGTATTCCTCATGCAGGTCGTCCGGGATGGTGTAGCTGTACGCGCTGTAAAGCCGGATAGTGTCGCCGACCTCGTAACCGGTTGTGTTTTTGTCTTTCATGATGCCGGTTATCTGCACCGTGACGATATTGACCACCGTTCTCTTGCGCACAATCTGTACGCTGGTGGTGCCACGTGTTACATACGATGTCGTATCGGCTTCTGAGTTGTAAGCGATAACCAACCCGTCGATCACGGTGACGTCACGGTCGAAGCTGTACGTGTCGGTTTGTGTGACAAAGCCGCTGAAAAGCAGTGAGTCCGGTGAGGTGCTTTTTTCCAGGTTCGGTATATTGATATTCCATGCATAGGCTCTTTCAACCGTCAAAGACATTTTGGCTTTAGCCATGCTCGCTTGGATGTATGGATCTTTCGGGACATACGTCGCTGCGTCAGGGTCAAGCGCACCGTTGACGACGTGCATTATGCTCTCGCCGCCGTTGCCCTTGATTACCTCGGCCTTGACCGAGTCGGGCGCGTTCGGATTTATTGAGTCGTGAATGTTGCTGCCCGGACGGAGCACGGCGGGGATTATCACTGCCATAAGTACGACCGCGACCACTGCCGCCGCGGCAATGACTGCGATTTTTGTGCGTCTGCGGCGCGGGGGCCTGCGGCTTTGGCGAAGCGCGGGGCGCTCGTCGGATGGAGCGCTGTCACCTGCGTTTACACGTTCATCTATGGGCGCTTCGCCGCTTTTGACGCGCTCGGCGTACTCGGTGTACTCACTGACGTACTTTTCGCTGACGCGTCCGATTGCGTCGGACATTATTTCGCTGTTTTTCATATCGTGATACCTCTTTTCGTAAGTAGTGCGCGCAGTTTGTTGCGCATGCGCGAAAGGCGGAGACTTGCGGCGCCGGGGCTGATTCCAAGGCGCGCGGCCAGCTCTCCGACCGGTTCAAAGGCGTAGTAGCGTCCCATGAACAGCATTCTGTCACTGTGAGAAAGACGGTCGAGAAAATATTCTATGGCCTCGCCGAGCTCCGGCGAGTCGCCTCCGACGGGAATATCTCCGAGTTCCTCAAGTGAGGCGCAGTATTCGCCGCCGCCGCGCTTGTCCGCGGTGTTGCGCCGAAGACGGTCGATGGCAGTGCGGCGAGTCAGCATACAGGCGTACGACGACACCGACTCCGGAGATTTTGGCGGGATGGTGTTCCAGACCTCAAGCAGCACATCGTTGACGCACTCCTCTGCGTCGCACTGCGAGCCGAGTATGCGCCGCGCGAGCGAGGTGAGAAGTCGCCCCGAGTGCCCGGACAGCATACTGAGCCCGCGCTCGTCGCGGGTGTTGAGCAGTTCAAGTATCTTTGTTTGTGTTTGATCCATGGTAAGCTCCAGCCTTTCTTTGTTGATAACACGTGCTCTCACCCATGTAATCGAAAAAAACACGCGAATCTTTCGGGTACTCGGAAAAATGCCCAAAAAATTTTATCATATGCCGTGGTCTGTTGTCAACAAACTAGAAGAATTAATTAAGATGTAAAATATGTAGTGTTACAATAGATGTGAGACTGAAAAATAAAAAAGATATAGAAAAAGTGA
>CAVIBA010000045.1:8795-12793 GCA_963640785.1 Bulleidia sp. | reverse complement strand
CTGCGGAGCCGAGGTTCAAAAGGGCAACGCGCCCGAGGAACGCAAACTACAACGCCTGTTCCGCTCGCCCGAAGCGTGCCGCATGATAAAGCGCTGCAACGACTTCGGAGCCGGAGGCGTGTCTGTCGCTATCGGCGAGCTTGCCGACGGACTCGACATAAACCTCGACGCCGTCCCCAAAAAATACGAAGGACTTGACGGCACCGAGCTCGCGATAAGCGAGAGCCAGGAGCGAATGGCCGTCGTCGTGGCGCCTGAGAACGTTGACGTGTTTCTCCGCCTTTCGCAGGCTGAAAATCTGTCCGCGACGCCCGTCGCTAACGTAACTGACACCGCGCGGCTCGTCATGCACTGGCACGGGCACGAAATCGTCAACGTCAGCCGCGAATTTCTCAATTCCAACGGTGCGGAAAAGCACATAAGCATAAAAACCAAGGCGCCGGCGCTGCGCCCGCGTGCCGCGTCCGGCACGTTCACCGAAAATTACACCGCGCTCGCAAGCGACCTCAACATCTGCTCGCGCCGCGGACTTTCCGAACGCTTTGACTCGACAATCGGCGCGGGCACGGTTCTCATGCCCTTCGGCGGCAAATATCAGCTCACACCAATACAGGCGATGGTGCAGAAAATTTCCGTCGAAAAGAAGCACACAAACGACTGCTCGCTCATGTCCTACGGCTATAACCCCTATCTCACCGAGCAAAGCCCCTATCACGGCGCTTACACTGCTGTGGTCGAGTCGGTCTGCAAGCTGATCGCTACCGGCGCGGATTTTCACGACGTCTACCTGACGTTCCAGGAGTATTTCAAGCGTCCCGGTCACGACGGAGAGCGCTGGGGAGAGCCGCTCGCGGCGCTGCTCGGCGCGTTCCGCGCGCAGATGGAGCTCGGTATCGGAGCCATCGGCGGCAAGGACTCAATGAGCGGCTCGTTTGAACGCCTCGACGTTCCGCCGACGCTCGTTTCGTTCGCCGTAACGACGTCAAAGGTTGACAATATCGTCTCGCCCGAGTTCAAGTCGGCGGGACACAGCGTCGTTCTGCTGAAACCGACTCTCAACGCTGACGGGCTACCGGATACGGCGTCCTTGCTGAACGTTTTTGCGGACGTCAGCCGACTGCTGCACAGAGGACGCGCCGTCGCCTGCTACACGCCCGGCATGGGCGGCTTGGGTGAGGCTGTCATGAAAATGTGCTTCGGAAACGGCGTCGGCTTTGTCTGGCGCGACGACATCACGCTCGACGAAATGTTCGGCTATTGCTACGGCGGCTTCCTGCTTGAGGTCGTCGACGACACCGAGGGTATGCGCGTTGTCGGCGAGACCTGTGCCGCACCGGAAATCAGGCGCGGCGACGAGAGCATAGCGCTCTCTTCCCTGCTTTCGGTCTACGAGGGCAAGCTCGAGAGCGTCTTCCCCTGCAATATCAAAAATCACGGAGCCGCCCCCGAAACGCTGTCGTCCGTGACTCATTCGCGCCCCGCTCCCGCCGTCAAAACGGCGCGGCCGCGGGTGCTGATTCCCGTATTTCCCGGCACTAACTGCGAATACGACTCCGCCAAGGCCGTAGCCGACGCGGGGGCAATTCCGGAGATAATCGTCATAAACAATCTGAGCGCCGACGGAATCAGCCGCAGTGTCGACGGGTTTGCCGGACGCCTCAGAGAGTCGCAGATAGTCTTCATCCCCGGCGGTTTCTCAGGCGGCGACGAGCCGGACGGCAGCGGCAAGTTCATAACCGCATTTTTCCGCAATCCTGCCATAAAGGACGGCGTCGCCGATCTGCTCGAGCGCCACGACGGTCTCATGTGCGGCATCTGCAACGGTTTTCAGGCGCTGATCAAGCTGGGGCTCGTTCCCTACGGCAAAATTCTCGACGCCGATGCCTCCTTCCCGACGCTGACCTACAACACCATCGCGCGCCACCAGTCGAAGATAGTCCGCACGCGCATTGCGTCGAACAAATCTCCGTGGCTGGCGCTGACAAATGTCGGCGATATTTACAGCGTCCCGATCTCGCACGGCGAGGGACGCTTCCTTTCCGATGAAGCGCTCATCGAGCAGCTCGCGGCCAACGGTCAGATAGCAACGCAGTACGTCGACCTCGACGGCAACGCCACAAACGACATCCGTTTCAATCCCAACGACTCCGCCTGTGCCATTGAGGGCATCACCTCACCAGACGGACGCGTATTCGGCAAAATGGGACACAGCGAGCGCGTCGGGGACGGCCTCTATAAAAACGTCCCTGGCAACTACAACATACGCATGTTTGAAGCGGCGGTCAAATACTTTCGCTGACCAAGAAAAGGAGAACAATCATGGCTATTCTTTCCGATATTGAAATTGCCCAGGCACACCGCCCGCGGCACATTCTGAAAATCGCCGAACGGGCGCACATCGCGCCCGAGTACGTCGAACAGTACGGCAATTACAAGGCCAAAATCGACCTTGACTACCTTAGACACGGCGACGGACGGCAGGGCAAGCTGATTCTTGTCACCGCCATCACTCCGACACCCGCAGGCGAAGGAAAAACGACCACCACCATAGGCCTTGCCGACGGCCTGGCTCGCATAGGCAAAAATGTGGCTGTGGCGCTCCGCGAGCCGTCGCTCGGGCCGGTATTCGGTATCAAGGGCGGCGCCGCGGGCGGCGGGTACGCGCAGGTCATCCCCATGGAGGACATCAATCTGCACTTCACCGGAGATTTTCATGCCATCGGCGCTGCAAACAATCTGCTTGCGGCCATGCTTGATAACCACATTCAGCAGGGCAATCGTCTCGGCATTGACCCGCGCAAAATCACATGGCGACGCTGCGTCGACATGAACGATCGCCAACTGCGCTTTATCGTCGACGGGCTCGGCGGGCGCGCAAACGGCACTCCGCGAGAAGACGGCTTTGACATTACCGTCGCCTCCGAGGTCATGGCGGTGCTCTGCCTTGCCGACTCCATCTCTGAACTAAAGGAACGCCTCGGACGCATCATCGTCGGCTACACATACGACGACCGCCCAGTCACCGCAGCCGAGCTCGGCGCCGCAGGCGCCATGACGGCGCTGCTGCGCGACGCCCTCAAACCCAACCTCGTACAGACGCTCGAGGGGACGCCCGCATTTGTCCACGGCGGGCCGTTTGCCAACATAGCTCACGGCTGCAACTCCGTGCTTGCAACGCGCATGGCCATGCAGACCGGCGATTACGCCGTCACCGAAGCGGGATTCGGGGCTGACCTCGGCGCCGAGAAATTCCTTGATATAAAGTGCCGTATGGCAAATCTGCGCCCCTCCGCCGCCGTCGTAGTTGCGACGGTGCGCGCGCTCAAAATGCACGGCGGACGCGCCAAGAGCGAGCTTGCCGAGGAGGATCTGACCGCACTTGAGGCCGGCATCCCCAACCTACTGCGCCATGTTTCAAATATGAAAAACGTCTACGGATTGCCCGTGGTCGTGGCCATCAATCGCTTCCCCACGGACACCGACCGCGAGATTGCCTTTGTCATAGAAAAGTGTCGCGAGCTCGGCGTCAACGCACTGCTCTCGACCGTGCACGCGGAGGGCGGCAAGGGCGGCGAGACACTTGCCCGCGAGGTGGTGCGCCTGTGCGAGGAGGAGCACGTTGATTTCCGCTTCTCCTACCCGTCCGAGCTGTCGCTTACCGGGAAAATCGAGACCGTCGTCAAGAGAGTCTACGGCGGCGACGGCATCAATGTCAAGCCCACCGCAGAAAAGCAGATCGCCGCACTTGAGGCGCTCGGTTTCGGCGGCTGCCCTGTCTGCATCGCAAAAACACAGTACAGCTTCTCGGACGATTCCACAAAGCTCGGCGCACCCACAGGGTTCAGAGTCAACGTAAAAAATGTGCGCGTCTCGGCGGGTGCAGGCTTCGTTGTCGTGCTGACCGGCGACATCATGACCATGCCCGGTCTGCCCAAGGTTCCCGCCGCCGAGAAGATCGACGTGGACGACGCGGGCCGCATCACTGGCCTGTTCTGAGA
>CAVIBA010000045.1:0-8785 GCA_963640785.1 Bulleidia sp. | reverse complement strand
GTCACAGCGCGTCCTTTGGGCAGCATTTTGAGCATTCAAAGCAAAGAATGCACTCCGTGCCGTTCTCGCGGTGACGCGAATTGTCCGTCATATCAACGTTCATTGGGCAGACCCGGCGGCACTTGCCGCAGCCGACGCATTTGGTCTTATCACACTTGATTCTGAACAGCGAGAAGTAGCTAATCGGCTTAAGGAACACAGTTATAGGGCAGATGTATTTGCAGAACGCCCGGTTGTCCTTGAAGGCGAACGCCAGAATTATTCCGACCGCGTAGTACAGCACGTTGCCGACTATAAACGCCCAGAACATAATGCGCTCCATGTTCCCGACATGCGCCAAAAACAGCGCAGCCACGAACACAAACGACACTGCAAACATGACATACCGTATACAGCCTATTCTGCGGCGTGGGCTCTTTAGATCCTTGTATGGCAGCAGGTAGAGTATCATAGCCGTCCAACAGGCGTATCCGCACCAGCCGCGCCCGAAGACGAGCGGCCCAACAATTTTTGCGACCGCGTAATGAATCGTCGCCGCCTCAAAAACACCGGTAAACAGATAGTACCAGAACCCCTCGATCTGCATGTTCTCATTGCAGATAAGTCCGAGATAAACCAGCATATATGTACCGACCAGCAGTTGCGTCACGCGCCGCGCGTGCCTGTATTTGCGCACGAACAGAAACAGCCCCAGCGCCAGCGAAATCCCAATATAACTGAAATTGAAAAGATAAAAAATGTTGTCCTTAGTCAGCCAGAGCGTCACCGCGATAGTCTCGAATATCGCAAGCATGAGAGCCGGAACAAGATATTTTTTCATAAACTCACCTCACATATTGATTGTAACATGCCTCTGTTTTCTTGTCAACTGTCGCGACGTTTTTAGTCATATCCGCTCTCCCACGCACGGTGGGATTTCAAATAAAAGCGCCCATGCCACCGAATCTCGGAGCATAGGCGCTTTGTGAGCTGATATTTTACTCGGCCGCTATGCGCCAGCCCTCGGCGCGCTCGCGGATCTCAGTAAAGTGTTTGTAAATACCGTCCTTTTTCATCAGCTCGTCATGTGTGCCGCGCTCGGCGATTCGGCCGTCGTCCACGACGAGAATCTAATCGACCTCTCTGACGGTCGCGAGGCGGTGCGCGATGGTGATGATGGTCTTGCCGCGCGTAAGCTCGGAGATTGCCGACTGGATGAGGTGCTCGTTCTCGGGGTCGATGCTCGCGGTCACCTCATCGAGAATGATGATGGGGGCATCCTTAAGCATGGCGTGGGCAATCGAAATGCGCTGTTTCTCACCGCCGGAGAGCGTTCCGCCGCCTTCGCCGACCCACGGTATCGTAGCCATTTGGTAGCGCCATGACGAAGTCATGACAGCAGGCGCGCTTTGCAGCGTCGATCATTTCTTCCTCTGTCACGTCGTGCTTGCCGAAGCAGATATTGGCGCGTATGGTGTCGTTGAAGAGATAGACGTTCTGGAACACCATGGAAATGTTTGAGAGCAGGCTGTCGCAGGTGAACTCCTTTAGGTCGTGCCCGCCGACGGATATGCTTCCCGACTGCGGATCGTAAAACCGCGCCATCAGGCTGCATATCGTGCTCTTACCCGAGCCGGATGGGCCGACAATGGCGGTCGAGGTGCGTTCGGGAATTCTGAAGCTGACATCCTTCAGCACCTGGCGGCTGTCATATCCGAAATTCACATTTTTGAATTCAATATCGTAGTGCGAGAGCTTTATGTCATGGCCGTCGGCGTCAATGTAGTTCTCCTCACGCAGCTCGTCGAGCTGATCCATAGCATCGTCAATGACGCCGAGCGTGTGCGCGCTGTCGCTGATGGGCTCGAGGCTCGCGAAAATGCTGAACGAGTAAAACACAAACATCAGCATCATCGGAAGCTCCATCTGTCCCGCCAGGCACATAAGCGCCGCCACCATCGCAAGACCAACGGAACCGCACTTTAGCGCCAGCAGATGCAGCGCGTTGCCGGGGATGTAGCCTCACTCAATCTTCAGATGAATCCTTTTGCTGTCACTGACGGCGCGCGTCACCGATTCCATCGCGGCACCGCTCTTGCCGAACGACTTGACAACGGCAAGTCCGCGCGCGTACTCGATAATGGCGCTGGTCATGTCCTTATTTGCCTGCACCTCAACGGGAGCGTTGCGGCGGCTGTAATGAGAGATGACCAGCATGAAGCAGAGCGACAGTCCGGCCGCCGCCAGCGCTATCAGCGCCGTCAGTGGACTGCACATAAGCAGTGCGATGAAAATCACTGCGAAATTAAGGTATCCGCCGACGAAGCTGTCAATCATGCGTATTCCCATGCCCTCGAGCGTCGAGAGTCCGGTCGTAATTGTGCTGAGTATATTGCCCGTGCTCACCTGCCCGAAATAGCTGAGCGAGACGCGCTTGAGCGCGTCTCCAACGACAAGCCGGTCGCGCGCGGTAAGCTGATAGCTGATGGGCTCCTGGAACCGTGCACGGAAGTAGTCAAACAGGAAGCAGAAGAACACCAGCGCCGCCTGAATCAATATCGACTTCCAGATCCACGACGCGTCAAACTCCGTGCCGTTTATTCTCGACTGCACCAGCTGACCGACCGTGTAAGCGGCAAGCCCCAACGGCAGCGCCGCGAAAATATGTGAGAGGAAGGTCATAAGGAAGCCCAGACACAGCTTACCCTTGAACTCTCCGCACCAATCGATAATACGTTTTACTGTTCTGAACATGGTCCTGCCTCCCTTTCCGCAGATGAAACCGCCCAGCTCTTTGCGCCGATGTGCGCGAGCCACATGTCACGGTAGAGCGGGCAGCTCTCGAGGAGCTGTTCCTGCCTGTCCTCGGCAACGACCTCACCGTTTTTAAGTACGACGATGTTGTCTGCGTTCCTGATTGTCGACAATCTGTGCGCGATCACGAGCAGCGTTTTGCCGCAGGTGAGAGCCGCGATGCTCTCTGCTGAATTTTGTCCTCATTCTCGGGGTCGGTGAACGCCGTGGCCTCGTCGAGAATGACTATCGGGGCGTCCTTTAACATCATGCGCGCGATGGCAATGCGCTGTTTCTCACCGCCGGACAGCCGTTTTCCGGCCTCGCCGACAGGCGTATCATACCCCTGCGGCAGCTTTTCTATATGAGCTTGACGTCGATGTGCGTGACCTCGGCGCGCTCTGCGAGCTCGGGCAGCGCCGGCATCTCAAGAAACTCCTCAAGACTCTCGACTGTGAACTTGACCTGCCGCATGTTCTCCGAGAACACCTCGAGCTTTGCGAGCGAGCCCACCATGGATATTGACAGCATGACCGCGAGCGCCGCTATGCTGACTATCGGCAGAACGATGTGCCCCGCGCCCTCGGGAATCATGTGGGCGAGCGGCGGCTCCAAGTTTTCGATTTTGTCCACCATCATGTTTTTGATCTCGCCAATGCTGTAACTCTCGACATCGCCGAGCGGTGCGTTCAGAAAGCGATCGGCAAGGCGCAGGCGAAGCCCCTCAAGAATGCGATAGGCCATGCTGTGCGAGGTTCCGCTCGAAAGCGAGAAGCACAGTATCTTGACCGCATAAGCCGCCAATGCAACAAGGCACCACTGAACAACTCCGGAACTGCTCGCCGTACCGTCCGCAAACAGGCATATCACCCGGTACATGCAGAAGAACGGCAAAAGCCCAAGAGCCACCGATAAAACTGACAGCATCACCGACACAGCCAGTCTCTTTTTCTCGCCGTCGGCGTAGGCAAAAAGCTACCGTGTCCAGCTTTTCTTTTTTGGTTCCATATATTCTCTCCTCATATATTATTTCAGCGTTCAGCCGTGCCCACGGTTAGCTCACGATAACCAGATCGCGTACGTAAGTAGGCGTACTTGCTCTTGCCGCTCTTACGGCAAAACCGTTTCATCGGCTTTGTCATCATGGTGCCGAGTAATAGTCGGTCAGGCGCTCAACGCCGGGGCTTGTCGGCATCGAAAGAACGAGTGCCAAGAGCATGGCGCAGTTTACAATGTTCATCTTGAAGCTGTCTCTCTTTTCAAACTTCAGTCGTTTCTGCGATACCCCGCCTCGTCGCGGTATTCAGGATGTCCGAGGAGATATTCATCCATGTCGCCGCATATGGTGTAGTCGCACTTGCAACCGTTCGAGCAGGTGGTCTTGCGCACGAGGCGCGCGTGAATCAGCTCCATGACCCCAAAATCAGGGTTGCAGAGCGCAGGCATAACCTCGAGCAGTCCATGCTCGCGTGCGAACTGTGCCACCGGACATTCGGTGAACTCGTAATAAATCGGCCCATCCGGGTTGTACGGCGCGACGTTCATTTTGAAATCGCCCCACTTATCGCACTGACGCTTGGCGTTCAGAAATGCGCGATACATAAGTTTTTTGAAAAACGGCTTGTTGCAGTTGACGAACTTCAGCTTGCGGAAGACCGGAAGAACCAGATTTCCCTCCATCTCCTCCATCTCCTCAAGGTTAGTGACCTCGCGGCAGACGACGTAGTAGGCCATCAGCGCGATGCAGTCGTAATTTCCGCCGCGACCGTTGTGAAAGTTTTTCTTGCCGCCGAGATCGCGCCGCCAGTTCTTCAGAAAGTCGACATATTTCAGCTGGACGCACTCCCATACCGCCTCGCACTCCTCCGGCGGGTAGTGCAGCTTGATTTTCTCGCGCATTTCCCGCTTGCATGGCTTCGAGTACAGAACGTGATAGGTGCGGTCAAAGTTTAGTTCCTTGTCTTTCATACTTTCCTCCCTGCAAAATCAAGACGGACAATCTTCATCTTCATCATTCCGTCGCCCACCTTGGCGAGAAAGCGGAAGAATCCGCTCACCGACGGGTCGTCAAGGCTCTGATAGCCGAGCATGTAGCCGCGGCTTGAGACTTCCATGCCGTCTGCCCACGGGGAAAGCTCCGCTCGGGCGTCAACCACCGAGAAATACGCCCCAACGTTCTTGATTTGCGCGTCCTTTATCCACGTTTTCAGCATCAGCTTGACCGCCGACTTCCCCGCCGCGTCGAACACAAGTCTGCCGCCCGGAAACGCCTTGGCCATGGCCGCCACGAGCGTACGCACCTGCTCCGTCAGAAAATAGTAAAACACGCCTGCCGCGAAAAAGACGGCGCCATCCTCTGCGTTTATCTTTCCGAACCATGAGATATCGTTCAGATTGCAGGCGATATTCTCCTCGCGCTCGCCCGGCGGCAGAAGCTCGTTCCGGACTGCGATAACGTCCGGAAAATCGATATTGTATATCCGGCATGTGCCGTTGTCGCAGCGCCGCCCGGTGTTGTCGAGACCGCAGCCGAGATTGACGACCGCCGCTCGCGGGTGCGTGTCAAGATAGTCCCGAACCTCGGCGGCAAGGTCGTTCTGGCGCATGGCGACCTCGAGAAAGCCGAATCGCTGCATGGTACTCGCGGCCTTTTTCTCAAGCTCGGAAAAATCGTAGTCTATCTGCTTGATAAGCCGCGCTGACGTCTCATCCTTATAGAGATTCGGAAACAGCTCCGAGCACATTTTTCTTCCGTAAACAGGAATAACAAGCGTTTCCTGAACCGTATTTCGTTCTATGTGATATTTCATCTTCCGACACCTCCAAGAAATCCGCTCTTAGCTCTCTCCTCTGTGTCGTCCGACTCGTCGTAGGCGTCGTACGGCGCTGTCGGGTCGGGAACACGCTTGCGAAACGGCGAGCAGAGCTTGTCTTTATGCGCAAATGCAAATTCGAAATTGTCCGTCCAGCCAGTGTGTCCGGTGATAAAAAGCGGGTTTATTCCGAGTTTCTTCAGTTTCGACTCGAGAATACCCAACGACTTCACCGCCAGTTTGTTGTCCTCGGCCAGCGCCGAAATAAAGCTGTATCCGCCGTCCGCACCGAACCACAGCGTGTCGCCGGTGAACAGATATTTGTCGTCGATCAGGTACACCATGTGTCCCCATGTGTGACCGGGCACGAGGAAGCATTTTATCTTTATATCACCGATGCGGAAGGTCTCGTCGTCCTTAAGCAGCGCCTTGCGGTTGTTGATTGTCACCTGCGGCAGCTTGTAGAGATGGTATACGACGCGCCGCCGCACCTCACCGACGAGATATCTGTTCTCAACCTCGCTGACATACAGCTTGGCCTTTTTGAACAGACCCAGACTGTCGGCCTCGACTGCGCCGACGTGGTCGGTGTCCTGATGCGTGATGAGAATATGCTGAATCGACTTCGGCTTTATACCGAGCCACGCCATTTTCTCCGCCAGTCGGTCGTAGTTGTACCCGGCGTCTATCATTATGGTCGTATCGCCCTTGCGGTAGAAAAATATGTTCGCCACCCATTCGCGGACGCAGGCCACATGCTCGTCTATCCAACCCGTGTTGAGCGGCTTGAATATCTGCTTGCCGCGATACATCCTGCTCATTTCTTTTTTTTTATATTCCGTCGCTTTTCTCGACATATCACACCTCACAAATCTTTATCGAATAAATATCATCATAATTCCGGAAATCGCCGCCGAAATTCCAACCATGCCGACCGCCCCGCGGCTGATGCCTACGGCGCAGACAAGCACCGGCAAAGCTCCAAGACCCAGGCCCTCTAAAATCAAACGCAATATCATAACATACCCCCCCTGTATAGATAAAACTGTACTGCAGCCCGGTTAGCGTTCGCTAACCGGGCTTCGGGCACATTATATCACGCCTGCGGTGTATTTGCAAGAGGTTTGCATCAAAAAACTATGTTTTTCTTAATTAAAGCATAAATCTTCGCTTCATACGTCGACTCTTGACGCGCTGGTGCGGGTGTGTTATAATCGTAAGCAGATATTTTCAAATTTTTTTAGAAAACCGGATTTTTTTGAGGTTGAATTGAGGAAGTCGCGCTAAAATTAACGCACAGAAGCAAAAGCGGCAATCCGGTTCGAAAGGAAAGGAAAAAATCATGAAAATTTTGATTGCCGAGGACGACGCGTCGCTTCGTCACGCGCTTCAGTCCATTCTGCAAAAAAACAATTATTCCGTCGACGCCATCGGCAACGGCCGCGACGCGCTCGACTATCTCCGCTCGGCTCAGTACGATGCGGCAGTGCTCGACATAATGATGCCGCTGATGGACGGCGTAACAGTCCTCTCACAAATACGCCGCGAGCGCAACGCCACGCCGATACTGCTTCTGACCGCCAAGTCCGAGATTGACGATAAAATCACCGGTCTTGACGCCGGTGCGAACGACTATCTGACCAAACCGTTCGACATGCGCGAGCTTCTGGCAAGGCTACGCGTGCTGACGCGAAAGGCCGGCGTGCAGCGGGACAATGTACTCGTATGCGGCAATGTGTCGCTCAACACGCAGTCATTCCTGCTCTCCACCCCACGCGGCAGCTACAAGCTGGCGAACAAAGAGTATCAGACTATGCTTCTGCTAATGCGTAATCCCGGAACAGTCATTCCCTCCACACGGTTTCTCGAGAGCATATGGGATCCAGACAGCCGTGCCGAGGACAACACCGTCTGGACGTACATCTCGTATCTGCGGCGCAAGCTGGAGGCGCTTGGAGCCGACGTCCGCATAAACACCATGCGTGGCGCGGGATATATATTGGAGACATGCCAATGAAGGATCGTATCAAGAGCCGGATGAAGCTCCGGTTTGTGCTGTTGTCCGTGGCGGCAATCTTAATTCTCCAGGCGCTTATAGTCGGGTTCAGCGTCTACCGCAGCTATCGTCAGATGACACTGCGGGCAGACAAAATCATACGGCTGACCGACACACATCCCTCCTCCCCCGAAATCGCCGACGCACGGTATTTCAAGGTCTCGGCTTCGCTGGCTGACCGCAGTTTTGAGACAGACCTCACACACACATCCCTCGTCTCGCGCGGCGCGGCAATCAACTACGCAAAATCTGTAATAGACAGCAAGCGCTCGCGCGGCTACATCGATAATTACCGCTATCTCGTCCATCGTGACAACGACGTAATTCACACAACCTTTCTCTCGCGCGCAACGGCAATCGAATCCTTCCGTGCAAACGCAGCGAGTCTCATCTACATCTCGTCCGCAGGGATTGTCATAATGGCGGTTCTGCTGACGGCGCTGTCCGGTACCGTCGTTGCGCCGCTTGTACGCAACAGACAAAAGCAAAAGGAATTCATAACCTCGGCCAGCCATGCGCTGAAAACTCCGCTGACCGTCATAAGCGCCGACGCGCAGCTGCTTGAATCCGAAATCGGCGAGAACGAATGGCTAACCGACATTGAAAAGCAGACCCGTCACATGACCGAAATGACCCACCGGCTGGTCTACCTCGCCCGCAGTGAGGAGCGGGACGGGCAAACACAGAAGCTCGACTTCCCTATCTCCGATGTGGCCGAGGACGTGCTGAACTCTTATCGTGCCGTCGCACAGCGCGAGGGCAAACAGCTGACATATGAGCTGCCGACGCTTCTGTCCTATCACGGCGACGAAAAGGCCATACGCGAGCTCATAGAGGCGCTGCTCGACAATGCCTTCAAGTACAGCCCGCCGCAGGGCAGCATCAACGTCGTGCTCACCCCTGAGGGACGCGGCGTACGATTCGCCGTCGAGAACACGGTTGAGCACGCTGACAAATCGCAGCTGTCGAGCTTTACCGACCGCTTCTACCGTGCGGACGGCTCGGCAAATGTGCGCGGGTTCGGCATCGGATTGTCCGTCGCCCGCGCAGTCGCCGAAAACCATCACGGCAAGCTGACCATCACTGCCCCTGCCGACAATAAAATACTGATTTACGCCGTACTGCGGTAGCGTAATCCCCCGGC
>CAVIBA010000044.1:0-12924 GCA_963640785.1 Bulleidia sp. | reverse complement strand
GTACTACCCCGGCGGAATCGTCGAGGTATACAAGCTACGCGGCATATCCGCAGACTGTGCCGTGGCAATCGGGACGCAGAACGGCGGCGCGCTCAGCGTCTGCATCAACCCCAGCTACCGCCCCGACTCGCTCGGCGCGCTCATGACCGACCTGTACGACGCCGCCGTCTTCACAACGGTTCGTTACAGCTTCACCGACAAATCGGGACAGGCTCGCGTGGCCGAGTTCGACTGCCCCGCCGAAAAGCTCCGGGCACTGCTCGTCTCGCCCCCCGGCACCGCACAGTCAGTCGAGCCGCAGGACGATTTCGACGCCTGCCTGACCATCTGCATGGACATACCGTCGCTCGGTTACACCGACGTGCCTGTCCGCATAGCCCCCGACGGCCGCGTCAGAGCCGACGTGCTCGGGAGCACCTGCGAATTCCACATCAAAAAATCAAGCGTACGCAGCTTTGTCAGCTACCTCGCGCAGAGCTGCGACGGCTACCTGCTCGTATTCGAGCAATGAAAGGATAATGGCAAATGAAAAAAGCAATCGCACTTATACTCGTAGTAATGACGCTCGCATCGGCGCTCGCCGCTTGCGGCACACAAAATCCCGACACACCCGACGCCTCTGACACCACAACTCCGTCCGCGACCTCACCCACAACTCCGTCCACCACGCCGTCCGACACGACCGCCCCCGAAAAAGACCCGACCGAGGGTAAAACCGCCGCAGAGGTGCTTGCCGGATATTTTGCGGAAACAATAAAGAAAAACCCCGACGCCGCCATGAACAAGCTGGCCAACATATTCGCCATGCACCCCTACCTCGACGCGCTAACGCTCGACACGGACGTACAAAGCTTTAGCAATGACCGTCAGCCCTACATATTCGGCTTTGCCTACGGCACCGAGTTCCCCGCGTTCGACTCTGTCTCAACCATCTACTCGCTGACCGGGACGCCCTACGTCAGCTGCATTTTCAAGCTGAAAGACGCCGCGGACGCCGGCGCGTTCGTCAGCTTCCTGCGCGAGAATGCCGACCCGGATTCATTGGGCGAGCAGCCGACCACGCAGCTTGAAACCGCCGTTGAGGGCAGCTACGTCTTTATCGTCATGTGCACGGACATCAAAATCGACCTCACGACACCGCAGCCCGAGACCGCCGTCAGCATTATGAAGCGCCTGCGCGTCGAGGCCGACATCGACATGGGCATAACCGTCGTCGAAACCGACTCCGAGAGCGCCTCCTACTACACCGGCCTTGACAAAACCGTCCCGCTCGTTGAGAAGAGCGCCGCCGTGTGCGAGCCGTCCATGGGCGGAGGCTTCTCGGTCGTCATCGTGAAGGTCAAGGACGCGAAAGACGTCAAGGACGTCGCCGAGGACATGCACCTCAACCCCGAGAAATGGATATGCATGCGCGCGGAGAGCACCAAGGTGACGTATGGCGGGCAGTACGTTCTCGGTGTCATCGCGTCCGAGGCCGAGTGCACGCGCATAGCCGGAATTTTCGAGGGATTGTTCAAATAAGTCGCCCCACCCCGGTTTTTGTCCGAATCTCTTGACTTTGCCCCGCCTCCATGGTAGAATAGGTTGATTTTCGTATCCGGACGCGGCAAGGCCGCCCGGAGGAGAGGCACGACATGACAACCTTCAGAAAAATTCCCGACAAACGCCACGCGCGTCTGCTGGCGCTGCTGTGCGCCGCGACCTACCTCGGCAGCTACATCACCCGGGTCAACTTCGCGGCCGTGACCGTCGAGATAATACGCGACATGGGCTGGGCAAAAACCGACGTTGCCCCCGTCACGACCGCGCTGTTTATAGCCTACGGCCTCGGGCAGTTCATCAGCGGCTACCTCGGCGACCGCATACCGCCGAACCGGCTGATGGTCATGGGGCTCGGGACGTCCGTCCTGCTCAACCTCGCCATCCCGCTCTGCTCGACCGTTCCCCAGATGACCGTCATATGGGCGGTCAACGGACTGGCGCAGGCCATGCTCTGGCCGCCCATCGTCCGCATACTGTCCGGCTACTGCACGCCTTCCGATTATGAGGACGCAACCGTCATCGTGTCCTGGGGCAGCTCGGTCGGAACTATGCTCGTCTACCTCGTCGCGCCGCTGATAATTTCGCTGTGGGGCTGGCGGGCGGTGTTCTTTGTCTCGTCCGGCGGCGCGGCGCTCATTGTCGCCGCGTGGCTGACGTTCTACCCGCGCATCGTCCGCTACGCCGAGCGCTGCAGAACAGTCAGCGAGGCTGCCACGCCCGACTCAGACGCGGCGCAAAGAGGAACAGACCCGTCCGGTGAAAGCGACGAAAACAACGCAAAAACACATCACAAATCAAAAATAAAGCTACCCAAAAGCCTTATATTTGTGCTCGGTATGATTATGCTTTCGGTCATCTGCCTCGGCATACTGCGCGACAGCATCACGTCATGGCTGCCGAGCTATATATCCGAAACCTTCAATTACGGCTCGAGATCGTCCATTCTCAGCGGCGTGATAATCCCGCTCGTGACCACCATTATCTACCCGCAGGTGCTGGCCTACTACCGCCGCTTTTTCACCAACGAGCTGGTCTGCGCGGCGTCGATATACCTCATGAGCGCCGTCGCGGCGCTGATACTGTTCTTTGTCCACTCGGCGAGCCCGATACTCGCCGTGCTGCTGCTCGCGCTGATATGCGCCGGAATGCACGCGGCAAACTTCGTGATAATCGGCCTTGTGCCCAAGCGGTTTGACCGGTACGACAACGTCTCGTTCATCTCGGGGCTTATCAACAGCTTTGTCTACGTCGGCAGCTCGGTGTCCATCTGGGGCATCGCCGCCATCGCGCAGGGCTACGGCTGGCAGACTACCATCGCGATATGGTGCGTCTGCGCGGTTGCGGGCGGGGCGTTCTGCCTTGCCGCCTACCGGCCATGGGTCCGGATATTCGCCATCCGCCCGAAGCGCGAGACGCGCGGGAAACGGGCACACAAGGACTGAACCCTACATAATCAAAGGCTCCCGCCGACCGTCGCCACGGTTTGCGGGAGCCTTTTTGCGCGTCGAAGCAGCGCGCGAGACGGACTATCGAAAATTTCCAAAAAATTGTTGACAACAGGGTGATTGTGTGGTATCATGAAGGTGCTACACATTATGAATAACGTTGTTTGCTGAAACATGCACGCCCCGATTGACGAGATAGCACTGGTAAAAGGTGTTACCTCTTCTCAAATATCTCGTTAACGGGACGTTATTTGGATGTGTAGCAACATTGAGGGGTTCACTTTTTCGGTGCGCTCCCTCGTGGGGCGCACTTTTTTGTTTTCCGGGAAAAGTCCCCCACAGACAACAATTTATTTGGAGGGACAAAAAATGAGCGAAAACAAAAGCCTTGTCAGCAAATCGGAAATATCTTCATATCTCCACGCCGCAACGGAAATGGAGAGGGACATCTACACGTTGGAGACGATATACAAAGAGCTGGAGGAAACCGAAAAAGAGGCGGAAGGCAAAGCCGAACATATGTTGTTGCGCGAAGGCTTGAACGATTACCTAAGCTTAAAAAACAAGTGTGTCGAAAATATTTCTCATGCAAGAGAAAATTGTGAATTGAAGCCTGCAAATTTTGACACAGACTTTAAGCCAAGCGACTTTAGTGTAGAACCATTTTTCAAAAAGGTGTTTAGTGGACTTTGCATTGGATTTGCGGTGCTTGGAATAGATATTCTGGCAATAGGTATACTCAACAATATCTCAGGTGTGGTTATCGCCGGAATTTGCGTTATTGTCGCTGGTTGGCTTCCGGCGTTAATAATCGCCAATAATGCAAAAATTAAAAAAGCCGCTGACAAGAATCGTTTGGCCGAAATAACGAATGCTGTAAACACAGTTGAAAACGAAAAGATACTCAGAGAGTATCTCGAGGAGCAAAATAAAACACTTGAAGAATGTCAAAAAGAAATCGATAAACGCCTAAGTGAAATAAACAAGTTGAAAATAAAAGCGCAGAATTGCCGCGATCAAATAACACCGATTAAGAAAGTCTTACAACCCCTCTACTCCAACCGCGACAAATTCTACTCCGTCGGCATCGTCCCGCCGGATTACAGAACCATGGACTGCGTCTATGTCCTCGACCAGATTTTCCGCAACGACCTCGCCGACACAATGCGCGACGCCGTGCTTCTCTACGAGGAGCGCACCTTCCGCGGCGATGTAATCCGCGGCATGAAAAACATCACAGCGCACATCGACAACCTGTCCTCCCTCATGTCCTCGCTCCGCGTCGACATAAACATGATAGGCCGCGACGTTGCACTCCTGCGTGACGACATGGACAAAATCTACACCCAAAACCTCAACGCCGCCGACGCCGCCGCGCGCCACAACGACCGCATGTACGAGGAAACCAAGCTGCACCGCTACGCCGTCGAGGCGCTGCAAAAATCCAATCAGAAAATCGTCGACTACATCGAGAGCTGACGCGCAAAAAATCTCTCCCGGACCGAACCCGATCCGGGAGAGATTTTTTATTCCGCTTCGCGTATCTCGGCGGACACAGGCCGCCCGAAGGTTTCACCCCCAGACCTGAAAAGTGCGTGCTTTTCCGTCTCGCGGCGGAAAAGCACGCACAAATTGCATTTACGCTCGTTTTTTACGTTCAGTACGAGCCCTCGGTGTCCGCCGCGCCGCCCGAGCCCGCGCCGGACTTGCGCCGCGACGTCGCCACGCGCTTCATCAGCTCGTCGTAGAACAGCTGCTCGTCAAACGGCAGCGTGACCGCCTTGCCCGTCCATGCAGAGAGGTGCATGGCGTTGGAGATAAGCAGGCCGTTGATGCCCTCGCGGCCGTCCGCCACGAGCGGCTCGCCGCGCAGTATCGCACCCGCGAAGGCGTTCAGAACGCCCGAGTGCTGCGGATTCTGCCCGTCGGTCTCGACGTTCGAGAGCGTGCTCGTCGGGTGTCCGAAAACGGCGGTTCTGTTTTCTGCTGAATAGACGTCGATAGGCTTATCCAGCCGCGCCAGCGTCAGCGACTTCTTGTCGCAGACGAGCGTGCCGCCGTCGAGGACTATCTCGAAGCGGTTTGTGCCGGGGTAGTCGCCCGTCGAGGTGACAAACGTGCCGGTCGCGCCGTTTTTGTACTCGCAGTAGGCCGTCACGTCGTCCTCAACCTCGATGTCGTGCCACTTGCCCATGTGCATATGGACGTCAAGCAGCGTGGGCATGCCGCATATCCACTGCCAGAGGTCAAGGTTGTGCGGGCACTGGTTGAGCAGCACTCCCCCGCCCTCGCCCGACCACGTCGCGCGCCAGTCGCCCGAGTCGTAGTAATACTGCGGGCGGTACCAGTCGGTGATAATCCAGCTTGTGCGCCGTATCTCGCCGAGCTCGCCGCTCTTCACTATCTCACGCATACGGCGGTAGACGCAGTTTGTACGCTGGTTGAACATCATGCCGAACACAAGCTCGGGGTGACGGTCAGCCGCCGCCATCATCTCGCGCACCGCCAGCGTATAGACGCCCGCCGGCTTCTCGCTCATGACGTGCAGTCCCGCCTCGAACGCCTTAATGGCGAAGGTTGGGTGCGCGTAGTGCGGCACGGCGAGGAGCACAGCGTCGACGCTTCCCGACGCGATAAGCTCGTCGCCGGAGGCGAAATACCGCGGCTCGGGCGCGCTGCCGCCCTCGTCGCGCTGGCTCTGCCAGAGCACGCGGATGGCGTCAAGCCGTGCGGGGACGAGGTCCGCCACCGCCGCAAGCTCGATTTCGGGGCACTTGCCCTTGTAAATATTTTTCGTGTGCGTCACGCCTATGTTGCCGCAACCGATTATGCCGAGTTTTACTTTTTCCATATCGTCACCTCAGCTGAGCCCCAGCGAGCGCAGGTAGTTGTAGCTGCGCGCGAGGCAGTCGAACGGATCCTCGTCGTAGCAGTGATCCTGCTCGACATAGGCGTACTTAACGCCCGCCGCGCGGCAGGCTTTGACAATCTCGGGATAGTTCATGTTGCCCTCTCCGATGGGCGCCATTCTGACGGCCTTGTCCTCGCCGCAGTAGACCATGTCCTTGAAGTGCACGCAGTCGACTCTTCCCTTCAGACGGCGCAGCCACCATGCGGGGTCGCCGCCGCCCGCCTGTATCCAGTAGGTGTCGAGCGTGATGCCGAGCTCGTCGGCGGGAAACGCCTCACAGAGCAGGTCAAGGTATGTCTTGCCGTCAACGCGGGACAGCTCCATGTTGTGATTGTGGTACATGAACTTGTGATTACCCGACGCCGCAATCTCGTGTACCGCGGGCGCGATGGCAGTCAGGAAGGCCTCGAAGTCCTCGAGGCGCGCGCCGTTCTTTTTGAAGTCCGGGATGGAGCCGAGACCTATGTAGCGGCACTTCATGCGGTCGTGGAAGGCGATGGTCGCGGCGGTGTCGCCGACGATGCGCTTATAGCTGAAATGCGTAATGTCGGCGTGCAGATGATAGCGACGCAATAATTTGGCCATCCAAGCCGCGTCATACTCGCAGACGCCGGACAGCTGCACGGTGGTGTAGCCCATCTCGGCTACGCGGCGAAGTGAATCCTCAAGCCCCTCGGGCGTCTTGCAGAATTCGCGGACAGTGTAAAGCTGTGCTCCGATTTTCATTTTAACCTCACTTGCGGCTCTCGGCCATTATGTTTTCGTATTTGTCCTCAAGATACTTGGTGAAATACAGCGGGTCGAACGGCTCGCCGAGGCACATGGTGAGCAGCTCGGACGGGTCGTAGCGGCAGCCGTGGCGGTATATGCGCTCGGTCAGCCATGCGACGATCTCGGATATGCGTCCCTCGCGGATGAGGCTGTCGACGTCAAGCGTCCGGCGCATGACGGCCATGATGTGCGCGCCGTAGGCAGAGCCGAGCGCGTAGGACGGGAAGTAGCCGATGGAGCCTCCGCTCCAGTGCGAGTCCTGAAGCACGCCATGCGTGTCGTCGGGGACGTTGATGCCGAGGTATTTGTAGTATTTCTCGCCCCACGCGTCGGGCAGGTCGGCGACTCTCAGCCGTCCAGCGATGATGTCGCGCTCAAGTTCGTAGCGAACCATGATGTGCAGGCAGTATGTCAGCTCGTCCGCCTCGGTGCGGATGAGCGACGGCTGGCTCTTGTTGACGGCCAGCCACATGCGGCGGGCGTCGACGTCCGCCAGCTGTTCCGGGAACAGCTGCTGCATTTTGGGGAATATCGTGTCTATGTAGGCGCGGCTGCGGCCGATTATGTTCTCGAACAGGCGCGACTGGCTCTCATGTATGCCCATCGACACGCCGCCGGCCAGGCAGGTGCCCTCGTACTCCTCGCCGCTGCCCAGCTCATAGAGCGCGTGCCCGCCCTCGTGGATGACCGAGTACATCGAGCTTATGACGTTGTCCTCGTAATAGTGCGTTGTCACTCGGACGTCGTAGCGGCTGAAGTTGTTTGTAAACGGGTGCTCGGTCTCGGCAATGCCGCAGAACTCGCGGTTGACGCCGATTGAGTCGAGCAGAACATCCGAGAACCGGCGCTGCGCCTCGACGGGGTAGTGACGGAAAACAAAGCTGTCGTCAATCTGCGGCGCTGCCTTGACGCGGGCGAGCAACGGGACAATGTGCTCGCGCAGCGTGGCGAAGAATTTGTCCGCCGTGGCGCAGTCGAGCCCGCGCTCGTACATGTCGAGCATAGTCTCATAGGGATCCTTTTCGGGCTTGTAATAAAGCGCGAAACGGCGGTTGGTTTCGAAAATGCGCTCGAGGTAGGGTCGGAAGGCGGCAAAATCGTTCTCGAGCTTGGCGCGGTGCCAGACCGCCTCGGCGTCGTTGACCAGAACCTGATAGTCTGTATACTCGGCGGCGGGAATGCTCGCAACGTACTCGTTGCCGCGGTTGAACTCGTGTATCTCGCGGTTCTCGACATCCGACAGCTCCTCGGGGTGCGAGAGCAGGTAGTCGACTGCGCGCAGCAGCTCGGGATTCTGGCGCTCGCGGTACTCCATCTCGGACAGAATGCCGAGTCTCGGCCCGCGCGAGCGCGCAGCGCCGGCCGGTGCGGCGGTCACGCCGTCATGATACATAAGCGACATGCATCTCGACAGCGCGTCTATTCTTGCATATGCTTCACGGAAGCAGGAAAGAGCGGATTCTTTGTTCATTTTGGTGTTCCTTTCGATGTATTTGGGTTCCGGGCTCAGAGTCTGGCCTCGCCGACGCCTATCCGGTCAAGTATACGCCGCAGCGCGGCGACTGCGTAATCAAATGCCGCATTCCCGTCGGTGAACGCGTGGGCGGTAGTGTGCGATGCCACAGCTCCCGTTGTTCCGACGTTGGGCGTGCCGGTCTCGAGCTTATCAAGACCGATGAAGCGGGTCAGGTGCGGCTCAAGCGTCAGCACGCGGTGGCCGTCGGTGAAAAAGTGCGGCAGGTAGTCGGCGATGTGTCCCACGCCCTCGCCCGCCGGAACGACATGCCCCGCGGCATCCGCGTCCTTGATGTGCCCGTAGCGGACGTAGGGAGAAAGCTGCTCCCAGGCAGAGAGCACGTCGGCTCCGCACTGTATGAAGTTCGCCGGGTCAAAGACAGCGCCGAGGTCTGGTAGCTCGCGATGCAGCGCCGCGCAGCGCTCGGGGACGTCGCCGAAAATGCCCTTTTCGTTCTCGTGACACAGCTCGACGCCGCTGCCGCGCGCGGCGGCGAGCATGCGCTCAAGTCTGCGGCAGACCGGCTCGAACCAGCGCTGCTCGCCGCCCGTGCCGTAAAAACTGAACAGGCGTATGCATTGCGCGCCGAGCAGCCGCGCCGTCTCGATAAGGCGACACAGCCGGTCGTACTCCTGAACCTCGGGCTGGTTTATATCGACCTTGCCTATCGGCGAGCCGAGCGACCAGACGCGGATGCCCGCCTCGTCGAGCCGCGCACGGATGTCTGAGGCCGCAGCGGCGTCAAGGTCGGCGACGTTGACGCCGTCGACGCCGCGCAACTCCATATAGCCGATGCCGTTGCGGCGCAGCGCCGCTATCTGACCCTCAAGGGCGGGACTCGCCTCATCGGAAAAGGCGCAGAGAATACATTCGTTCATAAGCGTTACCTCACATTATCTATTGAGGTCATTATAACACACCCCCACCGTGAAATCAACAATCGGCAGGCATGTTTGTGAATTTTTTGCTTCAAACTGTTGCAAAAAAGTCGGAAATGGAGTATTATATAGCTGAAATATTTTTAGAGAGGCATAGAATAATGTTCAAAACCGAAATGCACGTACATTCCGCCTCGGTCAGCAACTGCGCGAGCGCCGACGAGGGCGAGATAGTACGCCGCTATATTGCCGCCGGGTACACCTCGCTGGTTCTCACCAACCACCTCAGCAAATTCACCTACAAAAACCGCCGCTTTGACCACTCCGGCTACTCCTGGGACGAAAAAATCGACTACTACATGAACGGCTACCACCGCATGAAGGAAGCCGCCGTCGGCCGCATAAACATACTGCTCGGCGTCGAGCTCCGCTCCAATAAGGATGACAACGACTACCTCATCCACGGCGTCGACGAAGCCTTCCTGCGCTCCTTCCCCGAGATTATGGACGTGCCGATTGCCGAGGTCGCGCCGCGCGTTCACGAGGCGGGCGGCCTGCTGTTCCAGGCGCACCCCTTCCGCAACGGAATGAAGGTGACCAAGCCCTCCATTCTCGACGGCATCGAGGTCTACAACGGCCACTCCGAGCACGACTCCCGCAACGACATCGCCAACATGTGGGCGGACAAATACGGCCTCATAAAGATCTCCGGCACCGACTATCACCACACCTTCCACACCATCGGCGCGGGCATATCCACCGAGGAGCCCATAACGTCCGAGAAGCAGCTCGTCGAGGTGCTGCGCTCGGGCAGATACCAGCTCATCCGCGCAGGCGCGGTACCATATTAAGGAGGACAGCATGAAGCTTCAGTTTCTCGGAACCGGCGCCGCCGACTGGGAGATTTCCCGTCGCCGCGAGGGCATGGAATGGCGTCGTTTTTCAAGCACGCTTGTCGACGACACGCTGCTCATCGATCCCGGTCCGCACATTTTCGACTTTGCCGAGGCGGAGGGGCTGCCGCACCTGTTCGACAACGTCCGCGACATAATCATCACCCACTCTCACCCGGATCACCTCAACAGCAAAAATCTGCTGCGCGTCTGCTCGATAAGCCGCGGCTGCCGCGTCTGGGGCGACGCCGCCTCGCTGCGCAAGCTGACGCGCGAGCTCGGTGAGAACAACGCCATCGACTTCCGCACCGTCACCGTCGGGCGCGAGTTTGCGGCGGGCGACTTCCGCATTCTCCCCCTGCGCTCCAACCACGGCACGACCGACCGCGACGAGGTCACGCTCAACTACGCCATAAGCCGCGGCAGTCAAAAGCTGTTCTACGGTCTCGACACCGGCTGGCTGCCCTATGAGACCTGGTGCACCATCCGCCACGCCGCCTTTGACTGCATGGTGTTCGAGCTGACCATGGGCGACATCGTCCCCGGCGACGACCGCATATTCGGCCACACCTCCATCCCCATGCTTGAAATAATGCTTCAGACCATGCGCCGTCAGGGCTGCATGAAGGCGGGCTGCCGTGCGGTCGTGTCGCACCTTGCGCGCACGCTGCACACCGACCACGCCTCCACCTGCGCGCGTCTCGCGCCTCTCGGCGTCGACGTCGCCTACGACGGCATGATATACGAATTTTAATTTACGATAAAGGAGCCCATTATGGAAAACAAAATCAGAGTCACTATCTGGAACGAGTTCCGCCACGAAAAAACCAACGAGGCCGCGCACGCTCTCTACCCGAACGGCCTGCACGCCACAATCGGGGAGTTCCTTTCGAAGGATCCCGAAATCGAGGTAACGCTCGCCGCGCTTGACGACCCCGATCAGGGTCTGCCCGACGAGGTGCTCAACAACACCGACGTGCTCATCTGGTGGGGTCACATGGCTCACGGCGAGGTCAACGACGAGCTGGTAACGCGCATACAGCGCCGCGTTCTGCTCGGCCGCATGAGCTTCATCGGACTGCACTCCGCGCACCATTCCAAGCCCTTCCGCGCCATCGTCGGCACGACAGGCAACCTGACCTGGGGTCGCAACCAGCGCGAAATAATGTGGAATCTGCTGCCCACTCACCCCATCGCCGAGGGCATTCCCCAGAGCTTCTTTATCGAGAGCGAGGAGCTTTACGCCGAGCCCTTCTTCATTCCCCAGCCGACCGAGCTCATCTTCGGCGCGTGGTATGAGGACGGCTACATCTTCCGCGCAGGCGCAACCTTCATCCGCGACTCGGGCAAGGTGTTCTACTTCCAGCCCGGCCACGAGACCTGCCCCTCCTTCCACAATCCTTACGTGCAGCGCATAATCACAAACGCCGTGCACTGGGCGCGTCCCGTCAACCCCGGCTACGATATTCACGACTTCTGCCCGCACGTCGTCGAGAACTACGACGCCATCGCCGAGCAGGGCAAGCTCAAAAAGAACATGTGCTACCCCGTCAAGACACAGCTTGGCATAAAAGACTGACCGTCAACAAAAAACGAACGCTCCACCCGCCGCAGCGGGTGGAGCGTTTTGTACTGAAGCATCACTGCGCAATTGCGCCATGGGAATTACGCGTAACGCCCTGAAATTTTTCAGTGCTTCTTCTTTATGGCCAGCACGGCGAGCGGCAGCGCCGCCGCGAGCAGTCCGAGCGACACGACCGAGCCGCAGCCTGACTTTCCGGGCTTGGGTTCGACGTCCGTCAGCTGCGCAGACGATGTGTCGGCCGCCGGGGTTGTAGTCCCATCCGGCGCGCCCGGCGTTGTCACAGTCTCGGTGACGGGCTCCGTGGAGGTCGGAACCTCCGGCGTGGTCTCGCCGGGAGTCGTCTCTGTCGGCGCTGTCTCTGCGGGCATCGTTTCGGTGGGGGCGGTCTCTGCCGGTGTAGTATCGGACGGAGTGACGGACTTCGAATTGAGGTAATCCATCACCAGCAGATAGAGCTGACGGTGCCCCTCCTTGTTGGGGTGAATGTCGATGGCAAGGATGTTGGTCCAGTCCTTGGCGTGGCCGCGGAAGGGCGTGTAGGCGTCGAGATAGGTGCAGCCTGAAATTTCCGCCTGCGACTTCATGGCGGCGTTGAGCATGTTGATTGCCGCGGCGGAGACGGCACTCAGCCCCTCAATCCCGCTGACGCCCTCCATCGGGTCGTACTGCGCGAGGAATATTATCTCGGCCTCGGGCGCGTTGGTGCGCAGGTAGCCGGTTATCGCGGCCATGTTGGTGGTATACTTGACTATGGCGGACGTGATGTCCGTCAGCGTCAGCTGATCGAGCAGCTTCTTCATTTTGGCCGGGTCGGCGAGCACGTCGGGCAGCTGGGAGTAGTCGCGGAAGCCGCCCTCAAAGACGGCGTCAAGCGCGCTCCATACGAGGTGAAGCAGGTCGTTGCCGCCGATGGTGACGATTATAAGGTCAGACGCCTTGACGTCGCTCTGGATTTTCGGAAGCAGCGCCAGCAGCTGCTCCGAGGTGTAGCCGTTGACGGCGGCGTTTTTGAAATGCGCCGCGTCGAGCCCCAGCTCGTCGCGCACGAGGTTGCCATAGCTCGGGCAGCTGTTGACGTCGCCCTCGAGGCCGTAGCCGTATGTTATCGAGTCGCCGAGCAGCAGCATTCGCTCGTATTTCAGCGTCTCGGCCGACACAGGCACAAGTGCCTCCGCGCACAGTATCGTAAGCGCGATGAGCGCGCAGAGAAATTTTTTCATCATGTGTTCCCTTTCCGGTTGTTGATTCGGGAGTGCCCCTCCCTTATTATACAACATCCCCCGCACTTTTACAAGAGCGTCGGCGCAAAAAACATCAAAGTTGGCAAATGTAGTGTTACAATAGATGTGAGACTGAAAAATAAAAAAGATATAGAAAAAGTGA
>CAVIBA010000043.1:6040-12936 GCA_963640785.1 Bulleidia sp. | reverse complement strand
GGGTTCGGGGCAGCGCCCCGAGAACAATCGTTTTTTGCGCGCCCCGGATTATTCCCCCAGCATGCTTATCAGCTCGTTTTCGCTTATGACGGGCACGCCGAGGGTTTGGGCTTTGGTGAGCTTGGAGCCAGAGGCCTCGCCGGCGACGACGTAAGAGGTCTTTTTGGATACCGAGCCGGTGCATTTGCCGCCCTGCGCCTTGATTTTTTGCTCTGCCTCGTCGCGCGTCATGTTGGGGAGCGTGCCGGTCAACACAAACGTCAGACCGGCGAGACGGTCGCCGACGGGCGCGGCAACGCTCTCGGTGAGCAGTCCGGCCTCGCTCAGACGGCGGCACAGCGCGATATTCTGCGGATGGGTGAAGTAGTTGACGACGCACTCGGCCGTAATCATACCGAAATCCGGAATGGCGCACAGCTCGTCGACGGTCGCCGTCATGCAGGCGTCGAGGGTGCGGTAGCGCGCGGCGAGCGAGACAGCGGCAACCTGCCCGATATTGCGTATGCCGAGCGCGTAAATCAGCCGCTCAAGCCCGGCGGACTTGGAGCGCTCAATGGCCGCGACCAGATTCTGCGCCGACTTTTCGCCCATGCGGTCGAGCGGCGCAATCTGCTCCTCGGTGAGACGGTAGAGGTCGGCCGCGTCCGAAATGAGCCCCTCGCGGAGCAGCAGATCGACTATCTGCGGGCCGAGTCCGTCGATGTTCATGGCGTCCTTGGAGGCGAAATGCTCAATCGAACGCGAAAGCTGCGCGGGGCAGGCGGAGTTCGTGCACATAGCGGCGGCCTTCTCCTCGGCGTCGTAAAAGACGGGCTCGCCGCACGAGGGACAGCGCTCGGGCAGATTGAACTCGCGCTCGGTGCCGTCGCGGCGCTCGGGGTGGGCGCAGACAACCTCGGGAATAATGTCGCCCGCCTTGCGCACGGTGACGATGTCGCCTATCATAATTCCGCGCTCGCGTATGAACTCGAGGTTGTGCAGCGTCGCGCGGCTGACCGACGTTCCCGCGAGCCTGACCGGCTCGAGCACCGCGGCCGGAGTCAGCACGCCGGTGCGACCGACGGCAATCGTAATGTCGGTGAGGCGCGTTTGCTTCTCCTCGGGCGGGAACTTGTAGGCCACCGCCCAGTTTGGGGTATTGGTGCCCTCGCCGAGCAGCTCGCGTCCGGCGAGCGAGTTGAGCTTTATGACGACGCCGTCAATGTCGTATTCAAGCGAGTCGCGCAGACGGCCTATCTCGCGGATGTGGTCGAGAATGTCCTCCACCGAGCGGGTGACGAGCCGCTTGCCGATGACGGTGAAGCCGAGCTCGGCGAGCCTTGTCAGCGCTTCGTCGTGCGTGAGCGGCGCATGGCCGTCTGAGTAGAGACTGCCGTCCTGAAAATTGAAGACGAATATCGCGAGCGACCGCCCGGCCGTGACGGCGGCGTCAAGCTGACGCAACGAGCCCGCCGCAGCGTTTCGCGGGTTGGCGAACAGCGCCTGTCCGCGCTCGGCGCGTGCATCGTTGAGCGAAGAGAAGACCGCCCGCGGCATATACACCTCGCCGCGAACCGTGAGGTCGAGCGGCTCGGTCAGCCGGTGGGGGATGGAGGCTATCGTCAGCACGTTCTGCGTCACGTTCTCGCCGACGCGGCCGTCGCCGCGCGTCGCGCCCTGCACGAGCACGCCGCTGCGGTAGGTCAGTGCGACGGACAGCCCGTCAATCTTGGGCTCGACCGACCACTCGGCGTCGGGAACCGCGGCGGCGGCGCCGTCGAGAAACTGACGCAGCTCGTCAAAGCTGAAGACGTCGGTCAGAGAGTCCATGCGGCGCGAGTGCTCGACCTTCTCGAACTTGTCGAGCGCGCGTCCGCCGACGCGATGGGTGCGTGAGTTGGGGTCGGCGAGCTCGGGGTGCTCGGCCTCGAGCGTGACAAGCTCGCGGTAGAGCATGTCGTATTCATAATCGGAAATTTCGGGGGCGTCGTTATCGTAGTAAAGCCGCGCGTGGCGCTCGAGCTCGCGACGCAGCTCCGCTATCCGTGTTTTTGCGTCTTGCATTGTGTATCTCCTTTTGCGGAAACTTGCTTCATTTATTATATACCACTTGTGCGCCGATTGTCAATCACCCGCCGCGTTCGTGACGAAAAAATGTTGCCCGTATGTCATTTTCCACAAAATTGTGTCGTGCCTATGAAATCTTTTGCAGAACCCTTTACAAAACGCGTGCCGGATGATATAATATAAATGACGAAAGGGAAAACCTAAGTCAAATACAA
This sequence comes from Bulleidia sp., assembly GCA_963640785.1. GTDB lineage: Bacteria > Bacillota > Clostridia > Oscillospirales > CAG-272 > UMGS1002. The sequence continues at coordinate 10,675 of CAVIBA010000043.1, read as the reverse complement.
AAGCAAGGCTCGGGCGGGATGCCCGGGTCGCAAGTGCCAGAAAGGACGGTCGGAATATGAAGATCACAGTTGTTTGCAGACAGATCACGGTGGATGACGATGTTAAGGCATTGGTCGCCAAAAAGCTCGCAAGGCTCGACAAGTATTTTGAGCGGGAGGGGGACGCGACAGTCACCTTCAGCAAAAAGCGCAACCGCGAAAATCTCGAGCTTACCATAAGCGCAGCGAACACTCTGTTCCGCAGTGAGGTGGAGGATGAATCCTTCCAGAACGCTCTTGATCGTTCAATTGACGCTATCGAGCGCCAGATCCGCAAGAACAAAACGCGTCTTGCGAAGCGTCTGCGCGCGGGCGCGTTCAATGAAGCGCCGGAGTACCTTCCCGCCGAGGATCCGGAGGAGGATCCCGAGTTCATAATCCGCAAAAAGAGTTTCTATCTCAAGCCCATGTCCGCCGAGGAGGCAATTTTGCAGATGAATCTGCTCGGACACCAGTTCTTTGTCTTTGAGGATCAGGACAGGGGTGAGACCTGCGTCGTTTACGCGCGTAAGGACGGAGCGTACGGCCTCATAGCGCCCGAAAAATAAATTTTAGGTTTCGATGCCCCGGAGACGCTGTCTCCGGGGCGTTTTGTTTGCGAAAAAAACGGTGCAGCTATTGTTTTTCCCGCGCAAATGTGATAAAATGTAAGCAATAAACCTGAAAGGCCGGGCGACGTCCCGGGGTGAATGAAAATGATTAAGATCGGTACCTATCTTGTTAAGGACGCAAGCCTGCCCGCATCGGAGCGGCTGCGCATGACTGTCGACGCCGGCTTTGATTTTATGTGCCTGACGACCGGCGCGCTTTTTTCGGGCGACCTTACCCCGGCGATGTGCCGGGCTGCCGGTGTCGATTTTGACAACGTTCACCTGACCGGCAAGGAGACGACGCTCATCTAGTCAGAGGGCGAGGCGGGACAGCGCGTCACCGAGAGATACTGCGACGAGATACGCCGCGTCACGGATTTCGGCATCCGGACGGGCATTATCCACGTCACCTGGGGAGCGACCAAAAAGCCCGCTCCCATATCCGAGATGGCGCTCGGGCGCTTTGAGCAGATAATCCGCACCGCCGAGAAATATGACTTCGACCTTGCGTTCGAAAACTCGGTTTTCCCCGAGTACCTTTACGCCGTGCTTGACCGCTTCGACTCGTCGCGCGCGCGTTATTGCTTTGACAGCGGCCACCGCAACGCGTTTACGCCCGGCGAGAACTTCGTCGCGCGCTACGGCGACCGCCTCGCCGCCACCCACATGCAGGACAACGAGGGCGCGAGCGATTTGCACATAATGCCCTACGACGGCTCGATAGATTGGTCGTCCATTGCGCGCATGCTCGCCGGAACCGCGCTCGGACGCGACCGTATCTGCGCCGAGATTGCGGGCGTTGTCAGCCGCGAGTGCCCCGGTCAATCGGCCGAGGAAATCCACCGCTCGCTCTCGAGAATCGCGATACTTGACGACCCGGCGCTCGTCGAGATAGTCGACGGCGGCTTCACTATCTACGGCAAGCTGACCTACGCGGAGAGAGTCGCGCGTCTGGCGTCCGCCATGCGCAGACTGGCCGTCGCAGTTGAAGCCGAGGCGGGGCTTTGAGCCGCCGGAAATTCCACGCGCGGAGGACGTCAAATGGCTGAACGTCTGAAATATCACAATCTCACAAGCGAAACGCAGGAGCGCATACTCGCCGACCGTGCGCGCGGCTGGATCAACCCCTGCCGCACGCCGGACAGCGCCGCCGTCCGGCGCAACCTGGCGCACGACGTGGCCAATCTCTGGCGTCCGGCGTTTGTTCGCGACATCGAAAAAATACTGCATCTGCCCTACTATAACCGCTACGCAGACAAGACGCAGGTGTTCTCATTCTACAACAATGACGACATAACCCGCCGCGGGCTGCACGTCCAGCTGGTGTCGCGCATCGCGCGCAACATCGGCGTGGTTCTCGGGCTCAATCTCGACCTCATCGAGGCCATAGCGCTGGGGCACGACATCGGGCACGCGCCGTTCGGGCATGCGGGGGAGCGTTTTCTCTCCGAGATTACCGAGGCCGAGACGGGGCGCGCCTTCAACCACAACGTGCAGAGCGTCCGCGTGCTTGACGCCATGTTCGCGCGCAACTTCACGCTCCAGACGCTGGACGGAGTGCTGTGTCACAACGGCGAATTCGAGCAGCAGGAGTACCGTCCCGTGCGCGACCTGGACTTCGCGCGCTTTGACGCCAAGCTCGAGGCCTGCTACACCGACCGCGAGGCCATCGGACGGCTGGTGCCCTGCACGCTCGAGGGGTGCGTCGTCCGCATATGCGACATGATAGCCTATATCGGCAAGGACAGGCAGGATGCCCGCACGGCGCACATCATCCCGCAGAATTACCGCTTTATCAACGACCGCATAGGCTCCGAAAACGCGGCTATCATCAACAATCTGACGGTCGACATAATTGAAAACAGCTATGGGAAGGACTATATTCTCCTGAGCCCGTGGGCGTACGAGGACTTAAAGACCGCCAAGCGCGAGAATTATGAGGTCATCTACCGCAACAAGGGCATCAACCGCGAGTACGACAGCATGATACGCCCCATGTTCCACGAGCTCTACTACCGTCTGCTCGACGACCTGCGCCGCCACAACACCGACTCGATAATCTACACCTACTACATAAAAAGCATAGAGGACAGCACCCGCTACTACCGTCCGACCAACTACGCCGACACCGAGCCGAACCAGATAGTCACCGACTTCATTGCCAGCATGACGGACGACTATTTCCTCGCCTTGCACCGCCTGCTGTTCCCGGACAGCAAGTACGATATTGAGTTCAGGTCGTATTTTGACTGACAAAAGCTCCCGCAGACCACATGGTCTGCGGGAGCTTTATGTTCGACCTTAATATCGCCCAGACGCGTGGCGCGGGCGGGCTTTATTTGTCGTACCGATGCTCCAGCGCCGCGCCGACGAAGCCGCGGAACAGCGGGTGCGCGCGGTTGGGACGCGACTTGAACTCGGGGTGGTACTGCACGCCGACGAAGAAGGTACGGTCGGACAGCTCGACTGTCTCGACCAGTCTTCCGTCGGGCGAGAGACCGGACAGCGTCAGCCCGGCCGCGGTCAGCGCGTCGCGGAAGTCGTTGTTGAACTCGTAGCGGTGGCGGTGGCGTTCCGAAATTTCGGTTGTGCCGTAACAGCGCTCCATGGTCGTGCCGCTCTTTATGACGCAGGGGTAAGCGCCGAGGCGCAGTGTGCCGCCCTTGTCGATGTCGTCGCTCTGGCCGGGCATGAAGTCGATGACCTTGTGCGCGCACAGCTCGTTGAACTCGCCCGAGTTTGCGTCGGCGATGTTGGCGACATTGCGCGCGTACTCGATGACTGCAATCTGCATACCGAGGCAGATTCCGAAGTAGGGCAGGGAGTTCTCGCGGGCGTATTTGGCGGCGAGAATCATGCCGTCGATGCCTCGGCCGCCGAAGCCGCCGGGGACGATGATGCCGTCGATGCCGGTCATTTGCTCGTCGATGTTATCGGGGGTCAGCATCTCGGAGTCGATCCAGTGGATTTTTATGTGGGTATTGAGCGTGTAGCCCGCGTGGCGCAGCGCCTCGGCGACGGACAGATAAGCGTCGTGCAACTGCACGTACTTGCCGACAAGACCGATGTGCACCTCGTGCGTGCGGCTCTTTATGCGCTCGACCATGCTCTGCCACTCGGAGAGATCGGGGGCGGGGGCGTAAATGCCGAGCTCGCGGCAGACCACGGCCGAGAAGTGTGACTTCTCGAGCATCAGCGGCGCTTCGTACAGGCAGGGGAGTGTGATATTTTCAATCACGCAGTCGGGCTTGACGTTGCAGAACATCGAGATTTTCTTGAATATCGACTCCTCAAGCGGCTCGTCGCAGCGCAGGACGATAATGTCGGGGTTTATGCCCATGCCCTGGAGCTCCTTGACCGAGTGCTGGGTCGGTTTTGACTTATGCTCGTCCGAGCCGCGCAGGAAGGGAACCAGAGTTACGTGTATAAACAGGCTGTCCGTCTTGCCGACCTCGAGCGAAATCTGACGCACCGCCTCGATGAAGGGCTGTGACTCGATGTCGCCGATGGTGCCGCCGATCTCGGTGATGACGATGTCGGCCTCCGTCTTTTTGGCGACGCGGTAGACAAAGTCCTTGATTTCGTTGGTGATGTGCGGAATGACCTGTACTGTCGAGCCGAGGTACTCGCCGCGGCGCTCTTTGTTGAGCACGTTCCAGTATACCTTGCCCGTTGTGAGGTTGGAGTATTTGTTCAGGTCCTCGTCTATGAAGCGCTCGTAATGGCCAAGGTCAAGGTCGGTCTCGGCGCCGTCCTCGGTCACGTATACCTCGCCGTGCTGGTACGGGCTCATCGTGCCGGGGTCGACGTTTATGTAGGGATCCAGCTTCTGCGCCGCTACCTTGAAGCCGCGAGCCTTAAGCAGTCGACCCAGCGACGCCGCCGTGATGCCCTTTCCAAGCCCGGATACAACTCCTCCGGTCACAAAAATAAATTTAGCCATAGTTTATACCTCGTAAAATAGATTTCATAGTAAAGCCGATTGCTCTCGGGGCCAGCCCAGAAC
>CAVIBA010000043.1:0-6030 GCA_963640785.1 Bulleidia sp. | reverse complement strand
GCCCAGAACCCCGCTCAGGGAGCTTTTTGAAAAAAGCTCCCTGAGAATCCACAAAAACTTTCAAAAAAGGACGGGTCGAAGTCTGTGGGACGCCTGCACTTAAACGCCCAAAACCCAACGTCCCGACGTTCCTCCGACTCTAACCCGTCCTTTTTTCAAGGTTTTCGCCCGCCTTTTCCAAAAGGCGGCGGAATACCCCCTCGTTGCCCGCCCGCAGACGGCGGGACTCTTTACTTATACGTCGAAAGAATGTTCTCCGCGATGCGGCGCTTGGTGACGCAGCGGTCCATGGCCTGCTTTTCGATGTAGCGGTGAGCCTGAGCCTCGGTCATCTTGAGCTGCTCGATGAGAAGCCACTTGGCGCGGTTGATAATGCGTATTTCCTCCATTTTTTCTTCGATGGAGGCCGTTTTCTGCTCCATGCGGCGCAGACGCTCGCGCGTGCCGCAGAGCAGCTGGAGCGACTGCGTTATGATGGACGAAGAGGTCGGCTTGGAGACGGTGAGTACACCGCAGGGCGAGACGCGCGTGCTGATGTCCGGAAAATGCTCGGCGCGGACGAGCAGCATGACCCCCGTCCCGCTGTTCTCGCAGATGTCAAGCGCAAGCTGCGTGCCGAAATCGTCCGGCAGGGGCGTGTTGATTACAACAATGTCAAACTGGTTCTCGAGAATAAGCCGCCGCGCCTCGGATATGTCGTCGGCAAACATGACGGGGGAGTACTTCCCGCGGGGAAGCAGCGCCGAGAGCGACTCGTTAAACTTGGCCGACGCCGATACCGCCAAAAGACCGTAGCAGCGCTCCGATAACTCCATGACCTCTCCCCCCTTCAGCTCTTGCAGCGTGGACTCAGCGTGTGTAGAACGATATTATAGACTCGGGCAAATTGCCCGTGATAAACGCGCTTTCGCGCGCGGCTGCGCGCGCCGCCGATAACGTCTCGGGCAGCGTGCGGTAGCCCGCCGTGATGTAGCGCGGCGCGGTGTAAAGATTTATGTCGGCGGCAGGCGGGAGTATCAACCCCTGACGAACGCCGTCAAGACCCGCAAGAATTATCAGCGCAAACGCAAGATACGGATTGCAGGTCGGGTCGGGCGAGCGCAGCTCGGCACGACGGAAATTGCCCTCGGCCGCCGGTATGCGTATCAGCTGCGACCGGTTCTCGGCCGACCACGATACGTACCGCGGCGCTTTGCTGCGACCGAACCGCCGGTATGACTGCTCGGTGGGGTTGAGAAACACAGTCATCTCGGCCGCGTGCGAAAGCACCCCCGCGATGATGCGCGGCATGACGTCCGCCCCGTCGTCCGAGACGGCGGAGAAGTTGATGTGCATTCCGTTGCCCGCCTTGTCCTCGAGAGGCTTGGGCGAGAAGTCGGCGTAGAGACCGGTGCGCGCCGCTATGACGTTGACAGCCGAACGGAAGGTGACGGCGTTGTCGGCTGACGTCAGCGGGTCGGCGTAGCGGAAGTCAATCTCGTTCTGTCCCGGCCCCTCCTCGTGGTGCGAGCTCTCGGGGTGTATGCCCATCTGCTCAAGCGTCAGACATATCTCGCGGCGGACGTTCTCGCCCTTGTCCTCGGGGGCTATGTCCATGTAGCCCGCCGTGTCATAGGGAATTGAGGTCGGCTCGCCGGCCTCGTCCCGCTTCATGAGGTAGAACTCCATCTCGGTTCCGAAATTGAAATGTATGCCCGCACGCCCGGCCTCCGCGATTGCCGCCTTGAGAATCCCCCGCGTGTCCGACGCGAAGGGCGAGCCGTCCGGGTGGGTTATGCCGCAGTACATATGCACAACCTTGCCGTGCTCGGGCCGCCAGGGCAGCAGCGACAGCGTCGACGGGTCGGGGTGAAGCAGAAGGTCGGAGTGTACCTCACCGCCGAAGCCCGCAATGGCGGACGCGTCAATGGCAATTCCGTACCCGAACGCCCGCTCGAGTTCATCCGGCATGACGGAAATGTTTTTCTGCCTGCCGAGAACGTCGCAGAAGGCCATGCGGATGAACTTGACGTCCTCCTCCGCCACATATTGCAATACCTCGTGCTCTGTGTACTTCATAGCGCCTCCAATCTCAGTCAGCAACGTACATCTGCTTGTACGGATTGCTGCTGTCAGGTGAAATAACTGTGTAATTATCTGCAAGCAGAGCGGCAGCGTCGCCGCCGAAATATTTGCAGTAGCTCTTTATGTAGGGCGCGACGCGATCCATGTCGGCGTCGTCCGCCGGACGCACGCGCACCTGACGCGGAAAGTCAATGCCCTCCGCTCCGCCGCGCACGACCATGATGCCGCCGTGCATTCCCGTGCATGGGAAGTTGCTCACGGGCGGCTTGCCGTCGCGGTTGAGCGCTAGCACGAGTATCAGCCCCCCGGCCTGATATTCGCCGAGAAAGCTGCCCGCGCGCCCGCCGATGACGATGGCGGGCTGCTTTTCGTGGTAGGCCTTCATGTGAATGCCGGCGCGGTAGCCGGCGTTGCCGCGAATGTATATCTCGCCGCCGCGCATGGCGTAGCCCACCGCGTCGCCCACGTTGCCGTGAATGACAATGCGCCCGTCGTTCATGGTGTCGCCGACGGCGTCCTGCGCGTTGCCGCGGACGGTGATCTCGCCGCCGTCAAGGTAAGCGCCCATGGCATTGCCGGGCACACCGTCGATGGTGATGACCTTGCCGCTCATGCCCGCCGCGATAAATCGTTGTCCGAGACAGCCGGTGATATGGCATTCGTCACCCGCGGCGCGGATGGCGTTGTTAAGCGCCGCGAAGTCCAGACCGCTTGCGTTTATCTGCATTGATTATACCACACTTTCTGTATTTTTCGCATATTAAATTCAATATTCGTCATTGATTTTTTACTCGCCCGCGTGGAGTATGCCGAGAATGTCGAGTTCCTTCTGCGTCAGCCCCACTCCGCGCAGCATCAGACGGTTTCCGCGCAGCGCTTCGATGGAGTTGATGCCCATGCAGCCCATAAATTCTTTAATTTCGTGCTTCCACGCCGTCATGAGGTTGACCAGACGCTGCCAGCCCTCGTCGGGGTCGAGCCGGGCGGTCAGCTCGGGACGCTGTGTGGCAATGCCCCAGCTGCACCGGCCGCTGTGACAGCCGCGGCAGAGATGACAGCCGAGCGCCAGCAGCGCCGCAGTCGCGACGTAGCAGGCGTCGGCTCCCAGCGCAATGGATTTGACCACGTCGGCTGACGAACGTATGCTGCCGCCGACCACCAGCGAGACGTCGTCGCGTATGCCCTCGTCGCGCAGGCGCTGATCGACCGCCGCCAGCGCCAGCTCGACCGGGATGCCGACGTTGTCGCGTATGCGGGTGGGAGCGGCTCCGGTTCCGCCGCGCAGACCGTCGATGGCGATGATGTCGGCACCGCTGCGGGCGATTCCGCTGGCGATGGCGGCAATGTTGTGCACCGCCGCCACCTTGACGATAACGGGCTTTTTGTACTCCGTCGCCTCCTTGAGCGAGTAGACAAGCTGACGCAAATCTTCAATAGAATATATGTCGTGGTGCGGGGCGGGGGAGATGGCGTCCGAGCCTTCGGGGATCATTCGCGTGCGCGAAATGTCGCCGACGATTTTGGGTCCCGGCAGATGGCCGCCGATTCCGGGCTTTGCGCCCTGACCCATTTTGATCTCTATCGCCGCGCCCGCGTCGAGGTAGGCGGTATGCACGCCGAAGCGCCCCGACGCCACCTGAACGATGGTGTTTGGCCCGTAGCGGTAAAAGTCCTCGTGCAGGCCGCCCTCGCCGGTGTTGTAATATATGCCGAGCTCGGTCGCGGCACGGGCGAGGGCGGAGTGGGCGTTGTAGCTTATTGAGCCGTAGCTCATGGCCGAGAACATGACCGGCATCGAGAGCTCCAGCTGCGGCGGCAGCTCGCGGCAGACGCGCCCGTCGCGTCCGTGCGGAACCTTGCCGAGGAAAACGCGCGTCTCCATGGGCTCGCGGAGCGGGTCGATGGGGGGATTCGTCACCTGCGAGGCGTTAAGAAGAATCCGGTCGAAGTAGACGGGCAGCGCGCCGGGGTTGCCCATGGAGGACAGCAGCACGCCGCCGCTCTCGGCCTGCTTGTATATTTCGTTGACGGTGTCGCCCTGCCAGTTGCAGTTGCTGCGCAGAGCGCAGGGGTTTTTGACCACGCGCAGCGCGTGCGTCGGGCACATGACGATGCAGCGCTGACAGTCGACGCAGCGCGTCTCGTCGCTTAGCATTACGTGGTGCTTTTCATCATAGCTGTGTACGCCGCTGGCGCACTGTCGCTCGCAAATGCGGCAGTTGGTGCAGCGACGGCTGTCGCGCAGCACCTCAAACTCGGGAATTATATCGTAGGCAGACATCAGTATGTCCCCTCCTTCACTCTGACTATGACCGGCTCGCCGCCGACAGGCGCCCAGACCTCGCCAACGTCCGGCTCGATGGAGCGTATCGCCGCTTCCTCGCTGGCGATGTAAACGCGGTCGTCCTTCTCGGCGACAACCATGGAACGCAGCTTAAGGCGGTCGTTGAGCGCCATGAGGCCGCCCGTGAAGCCGAGAATTATCGAAAACGGCCCCGTTATAAGCAGACTCTGATATGCGCGCCGCAGATAGCGAAGCTCGGCCGCGCGCTCGGGCGGCAGGGCGTCGATGGTGCTCCAGAAGGGCGCGGCGATGACGGAGGCAACCTGCTCGGGCGTCAGTCCCTGACGGCGCAGCAGATAGTCGGCTATGTAGGTGATGACCTCGGTGTCGGTCTGGAGCGTGCATTTGTAGCCGTACATCTCGATGCAGCGGCGGTTGGCGTCGTAGGAGGAAATCTCGCCGTTGTGAACGACGGAGTAGTCAAGCAGCGCAAAGGGATGCGCGCCGCCCCACCAGCCGGGCGTGTTGGTCGGGTAGCGGCCGTGGCCTGTCCAGCAGTATGCCTCGTACTCCTCGAGCCGGTAGAACCTGCCGACGTCCTCGGGAAAGCCGACCGCCTTGAAGGTGCCCATGTCCTTGCCGCTCGAGAAGACGTATGCGCCGTCGATCTGCGTGTTTATGTGCATGACGGAGCGGGCGATGTATTCCCCCTCGTCCAGCTGAAGCCGCGAGAGCACCGAGCCCAGCGGCGCGAGAAAATAGCGCCAGATGAGAGGGACGTCGGTAATCTCGGGAATCTTGCGGATGGGCATGTTCTCGGCCTTGACTATCTCAAAGCTGTCCTTAAGCCAGTTTTCGCACTCGACGCGGGCGGAGTTGTCGTTATAAAATATATGGAAGGCGTACAGATCACGGAACTCGGGGTAGATGCCGTAGGCCGCGAAGCCGCCGCCGAGGCCGTTTGAACGGTCGTGCATGGGGATCATACTTTTTATTATATCTGTCCCCGTCATTTTTTTGCCGTCGCGCGATATGACGGCGGATATGGCGCATCCCGAGGGAATACGCACCTCACCTTCGGTTCTCATGCTTATCTCCTTAAAAACGAAAGGCGCTCATTCGGGGCGCGGAGACTTCTCCGTACTCTGAATGAACGCCTTTGCTCATTACGGGGGCAATTATATCACGGAGGTGGACGTTTGTCAACAAATTTTTTCAAAAAAACGCACATTTTTTGAAAAAAAGGGTTGACAAACGCCAAAAAGCGTGTATAATAGTCCGCATAAAGGCAAGGGCGTCTTTGAGAGTTGGTCTCACTGACGCCTTTTGAATTTTTAATTTATAAAACGAGGCAATGACGTCTTGCAGTTTGCGGACGACTGCCTCGTTTTTGTTTTGAAAAAGGAGAAAAAACTATGAACACAGTACCGGAATACTTCGGAAGTCTGGTCTTTGATGACCGCGTTATGAAGGCGACACTCGCCTCCGACGTTTACGCCTCGCTCAAGAAAACAATTGACAAGGGCGCAAGTCTTGATAACGATGTTGCCAATGCCGTCGCCTCTGCGATGAAGGACTGGGCCGTCAGCCACGGCGCAACCCACTTCACGCACTGGTTCCAGCCGCTGACCGGTATAACCGCGGAGAAGCACGACAGCTTTATCTCGCCCGCACCCGACGGA
>CAVIBA010000042.1:6726-13065 GCA_963640785.1 Bulleidia sp. | reverse complement strand
ACACGTTGTTATGTGGCGCTTTGCCGACGAGGCGGAGGGCAAGACCAAGCAGCAGAACATGGAATATATACGCGACCGTCTTCTCGCGCTGAGGCTCATAATTCCTCAGCTGAAGCGCGCGGAGGTCGGATTTGACGTCTCGCACACGGACATGTCGTATGACATGATGCTTCTGACCGAGTTTGACTCGCTCGACGATCTGCACACCTACAAGGTGCACCCCGAGCACGTCAAGGTTTCGCAGTATGTGGCGAAGGTCAAGATTGCCCGCGTTGTTGCCGACGTGGAGATATGAGCGGCTGCGCGCCGATTGAAATAATTTACGACTGCCCGGAGTTTACCGTTTGCGTAAAGCCGTGCGGTGTCAATTCGCAAGACTGCCCCGGCGGTATGCCGGAGCTGCTTTGCGCTGCGACGGGGTGGCAGGGAGGCTTTTTTACTGTCCACAGGCTTGACCGCGAGGTTGGGGGCGTTATGGTTTACGCGAAAAGCCCGGCGTCGGCGGCGGAGCTTACCCGTCAGCTCGGCGATGGCGGCTTTGACAAGCGCTATCTCGCCGTGCTGTGCGTGACAGAGCAGCGGCTTCCGGGTGAGTCGGGCGTGCTGCGCGATCTGCTTTATCACGACCGCGTGCGCAACAAGACCTACGTTGTCGACCGCAAGCGCGCGGGAGTGCGTGAGGCGGTGTTAGAGTATCGGTGCGTCGCGTCGGCAGGATCCGGGGCGGAATTCCCGTCAGGGCTGTGCCTTGTCGATGTGCATCTGCTCACCGGCAGAACGCATCAGATACGGGTGCAGTTTGCCTCGCGAAAGGCTCCGCTGCTCGGCGACGCCAAATACGGCGGACAGCGCGTTGCGGGCTTCGGCCTGTGGGCGTACCGGCTCAGCTTCCGCGACCCGCGGGACGGCGAGCGCCGCTCGTTTTTTCGCATGCCGCCAGAGGATCATCCGGCCTACGTCAGGTTCCGGGACGAAATACTTAAATACAAGGAAGATTGATATATATGAAAAACAAAAAAGGAAAGCGCCGGGAGTACCTCGGTGCCGCGCTGCGTGCAGGCGAGGACAAGCTGCTACATAACCCCTCGCGTGGCGAGGGCGTGCTGTGCTGGGTGACGGCGATCTTTGCGCTTATGGCGCTTGTCATGTCGGCGGTCTCCGCCATTGCGGGCGGTGACGCCATGACGATTGCCAGGGCCTTTACCGAAAAGCCGATCTGGTTCGCGCTCATAGCGCTGCTGACGGTTTACGACCGCGTGTTTGTCTTCCGCGGACGGTCGCTGACGGTCATTGTGTTCTGCCTTCTGTCGGTCGCGCGCGACGTGTTCGGCGTCGTCGGGGCGAGCGGGTTTAATGTGGTGCTGGCGTCGGTTTCGCTGATAGCCGGAGCCGCGTTTTACGGCACATTGTTCGTTGACCAGCTGAATCCCAACGACAGCAAGCTCAAGTACCGCGTCGTTTACGGCGGGGCGCTGCTCAAGGTGATTCTGATTCTTGTCGCTGTTATCGCGGGCGGCACCAGGCTGGCACAGGCCGGAACGGCCGAGGTGCTTAACGTCATGTCCCGCGGGCTGACTGAGATTTTTGTTGTGGCGCTGATGATATGCCACTTTGACGGGTTCGCCTACTTCAGATATGCCGTCAGCGAGATTACCTCGTCCGAGGCTGTCGCTGAGCCCGATGCCCCCGAGACGGCCGAGCCGTCCGACGACGCGCCGCACGTCGGCCGCCGCGAGCCTGCGCAGGTCTCGTTTGACGACAGCGAGCCGGAGGAGGCGTATGTCCCGTTTGATGACGGCGGGAAGTCCGCTGAAGCCGAGGAAGCGTCTGAGGATGAGGCGGAGAGTGCGTCTGCTGACGCCGACGCCGACGAAATCGGTGCGGCTTATGTTCCGTTTGATGACGATTCCCGCGCGGCAACGCCTGTGACGTTGCCGGACACCGGCGAGGAGTGTCAGGCGGTGACGGGCGACGTCAACAACGAGAACGCACAGCCCGAGACGACCGGCGGCGATTCCGCACGGACTTCCGAGGGCGGGGCGCATTCCGGCGACGACGTCATCGACGATTTTGTTTATGTCCCGTACGATGACAACACCGACACGGCGGTGGACAGTAGCGTAAGGCCTGTCACTCCGGCGGACGACGCCGAGAAGACCGCGGCCGACGAGTCCTACGACTACGACGAGCAGATAACTGTGGTCGAGGAAGGCGACGTGCTCGTCGACGAAAGCGTGATAGAATACGAGCGCGAGCAGAAGCGTGCCAGAGAAGCCGCGGCTGCCAAGACGGCAAAGGAAGCCGGGGAGGCTCAAAAGGCCGACGAAGCCACGTCCGGCGACGGGACGGCACATGACGCAACAGCACACGACGTGCCAGACGACTACGCCGGGGCGGGCAGCGTTGAGGAGTTGTGGGCGCGGCTGACGCCGGTTGAGCGCCGTTATGTCAGCTTCGGACTGGCACACCACAAGCCGGCGGACACGCTCCAGGTCAAGGGACTTTCGGGCGATTTGTTCGACGTTTGGGTCGACAACGAGATTATCTGCTTCCAGAACGACCTTGGGCAGGCGTCCGGAGGCCGCGGAGTGAGAACCGCGGCGATACCGTTCGAGTCGGTGCAGGGAATCGGTCTTAGCAGACTCGACGGGGAAGAGTGCATCGTCCTGACCTACCTTCAGGACGGCGAGGCCGTTAGAATCGGCTTCACCAAGGACTCGTTCAGCAACTTCAAGCGGGTCATGATGCAGGCGGCCGAAAACTGAACAAATTCAAAGCGCCCGGCGCTCCGAAGAATCGGAGCGCCGGGCTTTTGTGTTTCTGATGTTGTGCGGCGTCGCTCTACCTTATGTTTTGGGCCAGCACCTCGGGTAGTGCGTTGGCTATGTCTGAGGCCATGACGGAGTATTCGGTCAGTCGCGCCGCGGCGGCGTCGCCTGCGAGCGAGTGGAGAAGAACTCCGAGTGCGGCGGTGGGGAGCGCTGTGCCGTCCGGGTGCGCGGCTGTAGGGCAGTTATGACGCTGGGCGAGTAGGCCTCCGATTACTCCGGCAAGTACGTCTCCCGAACCGGCAGTGGCCATTCCGCTGTTCCCAAATCCGTTAATATAGTGTTCTGAACCGTTAGAAATTATCGATTTGTGATCCTTGAGAACGCAGATCACGTTGTGCCCGCGCGCGTATTCGGAGGCGATGCCAAGCGGGTCGCCGAGTATTTCGGGTACGCTTTTCCCGGTCAGCCTTGACATCTCGCCGGGGTGTGGCGTGAGGACAGTGCCGCCGGGAACCTGCGCCCAGAGGTGTGGCAGTGCGGCGAGCAGATTGAGTGCGTCGGCATCGAGGACGGCGGGGACGCGCAGCACAGCAAGGACGGTTTCGAGCACCTCACGGGAGGCGGGCGACGTACCGAGCCCACAGCCGACGACGACTGCGTCGGCGCGCGACACGGCGGCAGCTATGACGGATTTTTCGGGCGAGTCGGCGTCGTAGCAGGTGAGGACGGCCTCGGGGATGAGCGTCTGAAGTATGACGCGGTTGTCCTCGGGGGTGACTATCTCGACAAGTCCGCAGCCGACCCTGCAGGCGGCGAGCGCGGCGAGGTAAGCGGCACCGCTCATGCCGTGACTGCCGCAGACGGCGACCACGCGTCCGAAGGTGGACTTGTTTGAGCGCTCGGGACGGAGGGGCATCAGCCGCGCGATGTCGGCGAGGGTGAGAGAGGTGACGGTGGCGTTTGGCATGGCATGACTCCTTTTGTTTCATTATGTAATAATTTTATCACAAATCGCTCTGCCGCGCAACATAAATAACGCCAAAGCCCTTGAAAAAACGCGCGTTGTATGGTAGAATTTCAGTAACAGATTTTTTGCCGAAAGGAAACACATGTATGAAAAAAGCCGCTTTTATTTCAAATCCCAAAGATGTAAAGCCGACGTATGAGCACCCGTGGAAGCAAAGCCGCGTGTTCAATGCCAAGGATATAGATTTTGAGCCGTGGGGAGGTCTGGTGCTGTTCTCGCGCGCTTTTGAACTCGGAAAGCCGGTCGCGCGGGTGACGCTGCGTGCGACGGCGCTCGGCGTGTTCGAGCTGTACTTCAACGGTCGCCGCGTCGGCGACGGGGCGGGGCACGATGAGTTCGACGAGCTCAAGCCGACCTGGACCGACTACCGCAGCCGCGTCTTTGAGTACGAGTATGACATAACCGACCTGTGTACCGCGGACAACCGAGTCGTCGCCGAGGTTTCGACCGGCTGGTGGAGCGGCCGCATTTCGTTCGGCTTTTACGGCTTCCGGCCCGCGGCCTTCTGCGGCGAGATTGAGGTACAGTATGCCGACAGCGAGCGCGAGATAATCTCCGACGACTGGAAGACCGCCATAGGCGGCCCCGTCCGCCGCGCCGACATCTGGGACGGCGAATATTACGACGCGCGCATCTCGCCGCCCGCTGCCGCTCCCGAGCAGTACGATTGGATTGACGCCGTGCCCGCCGAGGGTGTGACCTGCAAGGTCGTGCCGCCGGTCGGCCGCCCGATACGCAGACAGAGCGCGCTCACAAGAGCGCCGCAGAGCGCCGTAGTTCACTGCGGCACGATAGACAACGGCACGGATTACGGCGAGATAAACGTCGTCTCGCGCAGCGTGTCAAGCGGCTGTGAGCGCATGACGCTCAAGGCGGGGCAGAGCGTTATTCTGGACTTCGGACAGAACATCGTCGGCCGCCCCGAGATATGCGTCAGGGCGGCGCGCGGAACCGTCATCAAGGGCTATTTTGCCGAGCTTCTCAACGACTCGGGGCTCGAGTCCCGCGGCAACGACGGCCCGCGCGACAGCATGTACATAAAGAACTACCGCTCGGCGCTGGCGCGCTACACCTATGTCGCGTCGGGTGAGGGCGAGGAGCGCTTCGAGCCGCTGCACACCTTCTACGGCTTCCGCTACTTCGAGCTGTGCGCCGACGAGGATATCGAAATACTGTCGGTGCGCGGCATGGTGCTGACCTCCGACATCGCCGCTACCGGCCACATCGAGACGGATCACCCCGTTGTCAACAGACTGATCTCCAACATTCTGTGGGGACAGCGCGGCAACTACCTCTCCGTCCCGACCGACTGCCCGCAGCGTGACGAGCGTCTTGGCTGGACGGGCGACACGCAGGTGTTCTGCGGCGCGGCGAGCTACTTCTGCGACATCGACGCCTTCATGAAAAAGTGGCTCGGCGACGCGCGCGACTCGCAGGTCGGCGAGGGCGGCGCGTACTGCGACGTCATACCGCGCGTTTTCGCGGGCGGCAACAACGGCAACGCCGCATGGGGCGACGCCGGAATCATCGTTCCTTACCGTCTGTGGCTGATGTACCGCGACTATGACACGGTGGCCGAGCATTATGACTCGATGGAGCAGTACATGAAGTACCTCGAGCAGTTCGGGCTCAACGGTCCCAACACGGCCTACGGTGACTGGCTCAACTACGACATCACCGACAAGCGCTATATCGCCGTTTGCTACTACGCATACGACGCGCAGCTGATGGTGAAATTCTCCGCGATACTCGGCAAGGCCGACCGCGCGGAGTATTACCGCGGGCTTGAGGCGCGCATAAAGGCGCACTTTGCCGAGAAGTACATAAAGGACGGCAGCCTCACGCAGACGACGCAGACCGCCTACCTGCTGGCGCTCCGTTTCGGCATGCTGCCCGAGGGAATGCGCGAGGAGGCGGTTTGCCTGCTCGAACGCAAGATTATTGACAACAACTATACGCTCTCGACCGGCTTTGTCGGCACGGGACTGCTCAATCAGACGCTCTGCGAGCTCGGACTTGACGACCTGTGCTACTCGCTGCTGCTTCAGACGGCCGACCCGTCGTGGTTGTACAGCGTGGAGCAGGGAGCAACGACTGTCTGGGAGCGCTGGAATTCCTACACCAAGGAGCGCGGCTTCGGCGACGTCGGCATGAACTCCTTCAACCACTATGCGTACGGCGCTGTGGCCGAGTGGATGTTCTCGGGGATGGCCGGAATCAGCCCCGAGGAGGAGCATCCCGGATTTGAACGCGTCCGCCTTGCACCGAAGCCCGATATGCGCGCCGAGTTGCCCGAGGGACAGATACACATCAACCGCGTGCGCGCCGGGTACGACAGCATCCGCGGACATATCGCTAGCTCGTGGTACCGCGTTGGCGACAGGTTTGAGTACGAGTTTGAGGTGCCCGCCGGCGTCAGCGCCGACGTGACGCTGCCCGGCGAGTGGACGACCGTAAATATCAACGGACTGGACTTTACTCCGGCTCAGCTCGGAGGAAAAGTCGACAAAAACGGCGTCAGCTTTGTGCTCGAGGCAGGGA
>CAVIBA010000042.1:0-6716 GCA_963640785.1 Bulleidia sp. | reverse complement strand
GAAATACAGCATAAAATGACGCCGCGGCACATTCGCCGCGCGAGAGGGCGGCAATAACAGTAAAATAAGAAAGAAAAATTAGCAAAAGCCCTTGACAAAACGGCGGTTTGCGGATATAATATCTACTGTCGCGTTTTGTGTACTGCGATTATTCAACCCCATGCAGGAGGAGTCCGGTGTTATGAAGGTCGATATCCGGCCGCTGCTCAGCGGTGAGAAGAAAGTCATTGATATTGATTTTACACTGACCCCCGAGCCGATTGACGGCGTCAGCTTTTTGTCTGACGCGGCAGTCCGCGGCGGTGTGACCGACAATGCCGGTTACATGCGTCTCTCGCTTGTGGTTGAGCTCGCATACCGCACCGAATGCGCACGCTGCCTTGAAACGGTGGAGCGTACGTTCAGCACCGATTTCGAGCGCACTGTGGTAACGCCGGGTATGCTGAGTCAGCAGCAGATCGACGACAATGTGGACGAGTACGTCGTTGTTGAAAACGGAGTGCTTGACGTCGACGGTGAACTGCGCGACACGCTGATACTCGAGTTTCCCACCAAGGTGCTGTGCTCGGAGGAGTGCGAGGGACTTTGTCCCGTGTGCGGCAAGCCCCGGCGGCTCGGCTGTGGTTGTGTCGAGAAGCACATCGACCCGCGGCTGGCAGTGCTCGCAAAGCTACTCGAGGACGACGGCGAATGCGAAGAAAATGATAAAAAATAAATTATATAATTATGCGTAACACCGCATGATAGAGGAGGTGTAATCATGGCAGTACCGAAGAAAAAGGTGTCCAGCGCGCGCAGAGATAAGAGAAGATCCAACAATTCCAAGCTGACAGCTCCCGGACTCGTTGAGTGCCCCAAGTGCCACGAGCAGGTTCTGGCTCATCATGTTTGCAAGAATTGCGGAACATATGACGGCAAGGAAGTTCTCAAAGTTAAGAACGCGTGACGCTTGAACGGCAAAAAGGATTCGACCAATATACCGGCTGGATCTTTTTTTTCTACAAATTTTAGGAGTGATTTTATGAAAAACAATATAAAACGGCTGCTGGCCGCACTGCTGACCGCGGGGCTGTGCCTCACGGCGAGCGCCTGCCAGCTGTCCGAGATAATCGGCAAGGACACCACGCCCGCCGACACCTCCGGCGACACGACTCCGGCGGACTCTACCTCCGACGCTCCGTCGTATGACAGCTCGGCCGAGGCCATGGACTTCTCCGAGGTCGACGTGCTCAAGTACGTCAAGCTCGGGCAGTACAAGGGCATCTCCGCGACGCTCGACGTCAAGGAGGTCACGGATGAGGACGTTGAGACGGAGCTTAAGAATATTGTAGACAACAACGGCGTCTACGAGCAGATAACGGATCGCGCCTGCGCCAAGGGCGACACCGTGAACATCGACTTCAAGGGCTTCCTTGACGGCGTTCAGTTCAGCGGCGGCACGGCGGAGGGGCAGACCATCACGCTCTCCGACACGAGTGGGTACATCGACGGCTTTGCCGACGGCATCATCGGCGCCGAGCCCGGAAAAACGGTCACGCTCAACCTGACCTTCCCCGACCCCTACCCGAACAACACGGATTATTCCGGTAAGGCGGTCACGTTCGAGGTCAAGGTCAACTACATTCAGGGCGAGTACATCGAGGCGGAGCTTAACGACGAGTTTGTCGTCCGCTACACCGGCGGCGACATCAGCACGGTCGACGAGCTGAGGACGGCTATCCGCAAAACGCTGGTCGAGAACAGCGAAAAGGCCGCCAAGGAGAGTGCGCTGGCGTCAATCTGGGAGCAGGTCATGGATAACGCTGAGGTTATCGAGTACCCCGAGCAGCAGATAGAGTATTATTTCGCTATGCAGATGAGCCAGTGCGAATATTACGCAAAGAGCTACGGCATGACGGTCGAGACTATCATGCAGCTTATGGGATATACCGAGGAGTCATTCCGAGCCGAGGCGCAGAAGTATACCAAGGAGGATCTTGTTTTCTTCGCTGTCGTGCAGACGGAGGGCGTCACCATCTCGGACGGAGAGTACACCGCGGGACTGGCCAAGTATGCCGCGGACGCCGGTGCGGGCGCGACCCCCGAGGCGCTCGAGGACTACTACGGCAAGAAGTACATCACGGAAGCGCTGCTCTGGGATAAGCTGCTGGATATGATTTACGAAATGTCTGACGTAAAATAAGACACGTGCGCAAGTTCAGCGCGCCATGAGCCATCGGCTCATGGCGCGCTTTTGCGTCCGTGGCCGGGGCGTGCACACGGCGTGGGGCGGGGAACCTCTGCGTTTGCGGCGCGGGGAGGTCGGGCAGCTCATTCCCCGCAGGCCGTGCCGATGAAGGCGGCGAGCAGCTTGTCGAGCGCGCCCTTTTCAATGCGGCTGACGTAGGAGCGCGAGATGCCAAGCCGCCCGGCGGTCTCGTGCTGCGTGTATTGACGGCCGCCGTAAAGGCCATAGCGCATGATGATTATCTGCCGCTCGCGCGGCGTGAGCACGGTGTCGATAAAGCGCAGCATGCGGTCGGTCTGCATTTTGAGGTCGACCTCGTCGATGACGGAGTCCTCACAGCTTATCACGTCTATGTAGGTCAGCGGGTTGCCGTCGCGATCCATGTCGATGGTCTCGTTTATCGACACCTCGCCCGCTAGCTTTTTCTGCGAGCGGAAGTACATCAGCACCTCGTTCGCTATCCTCTCCTAACGGCTCGTCATGCTCTGGAGAATCGCTGGTAGTATTATTGTCGTTATCTGGGTCACTTCCACCATCGGGCGGTTCCGGAAACTCGTAATCACCATCGTTGTGGAACAAATATACATGGGCGTTTTCTCCATCCCAAACGACCTTACGAATAAAGGTTCTGATGGCTGCGCGTTTTTGCTCAATACTGTATTCTTCGATATTGTCACCCATTGTGGCAAGCAACTGTCTGATGATGTCAAATTCGATTTCTGCAAGGTCGTGCTGTTGCATAATCGCTTCGAGTTCGGACAAACGCTTTTTCAGAACCTCGCCATTTTCGTGGAGCTCGTCAATCTGTTGCATTATATATTTTTCAGCGTGTGTACCCTCGGCTTTTCCAATAGAGAGAACAAGGGCTTTGATAGATTTCTCGTTTTCCTCTATCTGTGCTTTTACTTTTGCAACCTCTGCGTCGTACCCCTCGCGGTTCCCATTGATTCGCTTTTTGGTTTGCGTAATCCGCTTCGCCATATCCGAACTTTTTTTACCGAAACCCTTTATTGTGGCAATAATTTTAGCGTCCAGCATATTCCCGTTGGCGTTCTTCATGTCGCACACATGACCTCTGCTACGCTCTTTTGTAGTGCAGAGATATGTGTAAATCGGTTCGCCAGTTGCGGTTAGACGGTCAGACATTTTAGGTCGCATATAATCGCCGCATTTGCCGCAATAAAGGATTCCAGAAAGCAACGCCGTGTTACTGCGGGGTTTTCGGTAGCTTTTTGATTTATTGATTTCCAACATCTGTTGTACTCGAACCCATGTCGAACCGGGGATTACTCCGTTGTGCTTGCCTACCGACACAATCCACTCATTCATGGGCTTAATCTGCGTCGCTTTTCCGGGACGCTGCAAGGTACGGTTGTATGCCATAATACCGTGCTTGTTGTCAAAGGACTCTTTATCTGCGAAAAGTTCTACATCATTTTCAATAAGGTAATTATAAGCGTCCTCGTCAGCGATCATGTAAACGGGGTTTGATAGTATGCCCTTGATAGCAAAACGGGTAAAAGTCTTTCCACGCTTAGTCTTATAGTGTCCTTGCATCAGAAATTGGTCGGTTTTTGTCAGCGAACCGGTTTCAATAAATTTATCGTATATCAGTTTGACTATACTGATTTCTTCTGGAATTATCTTCAATTTACACGCTTTGCGTATTTTCCCGTCTACAGTCACATTGGATATACTTTCTGACTCATAGCCTGTTGGGGTGGTGCCACCGAGCCAACGCCCTGTTTTAGACAGTTCGTGCATATTATCTCTGATACGCTCCGCAATCGTTTCACGCTCTAACTGCGAAAATACAGAAGCAATATACATCATTGCGCGTCCCATCGGGGACGAAGTATCGAATTGCTCACGGATAGAAATGAAGTCAATTTCGCGGTTGCCTAAATCCTCAATCAGTTTTGCAAAATCTCCAATATTGCGGCTGATACGGTCCAACCGATAGACAACGATAGCAGAAAATTTAATTTTCTGCGAATCGCTCATCATTTTTTTGAACTTCGGACGTTCAAGCGTACCACCAGAAAAGCCCTCATCTTCATAGACAAGTGCTGCATCTGCTTCTTCCTGACTGTAATGCGTGGCAATGTACTGGCGGCACATTTCAATTTGATTTTCAATGCTCTCGCCCTTGCCCGTAAATTTGGATTTTCTCGAATAAATAACGAACTGCTTTATATCGTTTGTTTTCATATCCGCCCCTCCTGCAAAGTTGCATGGTATATCACATGAAGTATTATATCATAAAGTCCGTGAGAACGGAAGTACGCTACAAAGAAATTTACAATTAAATGTTGTGTTTCGGGGCAAGTCTTGCAGAAAAAATCGCTTGTACTGTGTTTGGTTTTGCTTGCCATAATCTCACCCATCTTGTTCCACATCAGCTACCTGTGCATTTTAATCAGCCAATATCGACCTTTTCAACACAAAGGGGCAAGTCCGCAAAGGACTTGCCCCCCGCCTTTATCCGATTATAGCGAGAAAAGCCATACGGTGAACAAGCCGTTCACCGTCATTCCTCGTTTTCGGCTTCGCTGGTGGTGTTCCAATAATCTTCCTGCACCCCCTCGGAAAGGTCAAAACACATCGTTTTTGCGTCTGCGACCCAAAATCCACGCACACGATAGCGTTTATCGCTTTGCCATACGCCCTCCATAGCTGCACGAATGGGGTCAACCAAATTCTTGTTGGTGATACTGACGGTGGCTTTCTGCTCTCCCTTGGGCTTGGAGAACTTATACCCCCTCTGCTCGTTGCTCTTGCACATACGGACCGCAAAAACCTTGTTCTTTACGTCAAGCTGGCACAGGACGAATGCGGGGTAGTTCAGGTCATCAAGAACCTTTTTCGTGAAGGTGACTCCGTTCTGATTGATGAAAATGTCAGGGTAAGCGTTGGTGTTCGCGTCAAGGATCTCAAAGTTCAGTGCGTTAAAATCGAATTTCATAGCAGATTTTCCTTTCGTTATTAGAGATTTTTCAGTTCTTTCAGCAGTTCACGCCGCTCCGAAGCAGTCCAGCGGGGGTCTAAAATGATATACCCTCGAAAATACTTGTCTTTTGAGCGTGTCACAGTAAACCGCTTTTGCATGGCGTGCAGTTTTGCCGATCTGCCGGACAGCGGTTTTTCGTCCAAAATCTGTTGCACCCTTTGCCAATCGGATTTCTTGATGATTGCTGCGTGGTGTTCCTCTTTGAAATACTTGTTGAGCATGGTGTTTTTCACCGATTTATGCTCCCGAAAATCAATCGTACAAGTTTTCTGCATGAGTGCGTCCCCGCAGTATTTCTCATTTCGCAAAATTCCGCGAATGGTCGCAGCCCGCCAATAGTCCTTGCCTTTGGGGGATTTGATGCCCTGCGCGGTCAATGCGTCTGCGATTTCTGCGGGGGTTGCTCCTTCCAAACAGCTTTCGTAGATGTACTCAACAATCTTCGCTTCCGTAGGCTCAATCATCAGCCGTCCGAAGTGGTCCCAGTAATAGCCGAGAGTATTTACCACCGAGAATTGATAGATGCCCTCTGCCATGCGCCAGCGGATACCATTTTTGATAGCTTCGCTCTTTTGCTGGGATTCCAATTCGGCAAGAGCCGACAAGACCGCTATCAGCAGATTGTTACTGCTATCCCCGATAGAGGACAGCCCCTCGCTTTCAAACCGTACCGGAACAGGCGGGGTCAGGGAGTTCAGAGTACGCAAATTGTTCAGAATATCAACCGTATTTCTTCCAAAGCGATTTATGCCCTTGGTTAGAATAAGGTCAATACCTCCTGCTTTTGCGTTATCAATCATATCCTTAAACCCCTGCCGCTTGGTTGTAGAAGTGCCGCTGATGCCGTAATCTTGGTAAATTTCTACCAGTTCCCAATCTGGATTGCTCTCGATTTTGGACTTGAAATAGACTATCTGCATTTCAAAGCTGCCTACTTGCTGTTCCTCCTGTGTGCTGACGCGAACATAAGCGGCTACGCGCAGTTTCCGGGCAGACTGCCCTTGCTCCTGTACGGCTGGGGGTGGCGGTATCACAATCACACCGCCGCTTTCCCGATTTTTGCGGATTCCGTCATGTATGCGCTCCTTACGTTCTTCACGATTATCGGCGCGGGTCTTTTTCTGACGGAATTGCTCTATCTCTTGCGGGTCAAGTTTCTTTGCCATATATGCCCTCCCTTGCGGATATTTCTGATATGATCCATGGGCGGCGCACCTCCTCGCTTTTGGATTCTCATTGGACAGACAACCTCCTTGCTGAATTATGTTTATGACTACCCGGCGGCGCATGGACCGGGGTGTCACACAAAAGAAAACGGACAGCAGAAACGCTCTGCTGCCCGAATCGGTATTGCTTCATTTGATTTGTCAGGGGTAGACATTATCGATCCCTGCGAACGAGACACTTTTACAACGCCTTAACCGTGTCGATGAACTGGCTTATGCTCACCGCCCCCGGCAAGAGGTTTTCCTCATTCTC
>CAVIBA010000041.1:0-13122 GCA_963640785.1 Bulleidia sp. | reverse complement strand
AACCCCGCTTAGGGAGCTTTTTGAAAAAAGCTCCCTAAGAACCCGCAAAAACTTTTGAAAAAGGACGGGTCAGAGTCTGTGAGACGCCGGGACGGGCGGTTTTGGGCGTTTAAGTGCATGCGATACGGCATCACGTTATAGATGAGCACCGCCCTGCTTCGCGTCCGGTGCACTGTCGCAAAAAAGATACCCCGCCTGCGGCGGCCGGAAATAAGCTTTCGCCTCCTCGCGTCCGGTGCCCATTCGGAACGGGGCACGTGGCACAAGTCACACCGTACGCCGTAGGGGCGACCATCGGTCGCCCGCTTTTTTGAGAAAAATTTGCGTGAGGACTGCGACAAGACGCAGGCCAAGGTCGCGGCGGATATCGAACTGTACACTACGATCTACCGGCGATACGAGCGCGGCGACGCACACAATACAAAAGCAAAAAGAGAGCCTCTCGCGAAGCTCTCTTTTCTTTTTATTTTCCGCAATCAGTTGCCGAAGTATCTCTTGAGCATGCCGTCAAAGCCGCGGCCGTGTCTTGCCTCGTCCTTGGCCATCTCGTGAACGGTGTCGTGGATGGCGTCGTAACCCAGCTCCTTTGCGCGCTTTGCAAGCTCAAACTTGCCCATCGTAGCGCCGCACTCGGCCTCGGAACGCAGCTCGAGGTTCTTCTTGGTCGAGGGAGTCACTACCTCGCCGAGCAGCTCGGCGAACTTTGCCGCGTGCTCCGCTTCCTCAAGCGCCGCCTGAAGGTAGAAAGCGCCGATCTCGGGGTAGCCCTCACGTATCGCCTGGCGGCTCATGGCGATGTACATGCCGACCTCGGTGCACTCGCCTTCAAAGTTTGCCTTGAGGCCGTTATACACCTCATCATCTATCTTGCCATTGGCGCCGACGCCGATGACATGCTCGCAAACATACTCGCGCTCTTCTTCCTTGACTTCCTTGAACTTGGAGCCGGGAACGCCGCACTGGGGGCACTTTTCAGGCGCGCTGTCGCCTATGTGAACATAACCGCAAACGGGGCATACAAACTTTTTCATGATTTTTCTCCTTAAAATATTATGAATTTTTATTATTTTTATTGCACTCACGGCACTTGCCGTAAAAAATGAACGAATGGGATTCTATGCGCACCCCGTATTTGTCCTCGAGCAGATGGTCGACACCGTCGAGCTCGTCGCCGCCGATGTCGTCGAGCCGGTGACAGGAGGTGCAGAAGAAGTGATTGTGATCGAACGTCTGAGCGTCATAATGAACGGTTCCGTCGCCGACATCAAGCCGTATCGCCTCGCCGCACTCGCAGAGAACGCCGAGATTGCGGTAGACCGTGGCAAGACTCATCCTGGGATAGTCCTTTTTCAGCTCTGCATACAGCCGCTCCGCGCTCGGGTGACAGGTCACGCTGCGTAAAAGCTCGAGCAGGGCTTCTCTTTGTCTCGAATGCTTGAGGGTTTGGTTCATTTACAGCTCCTTGATAATGAGAATTATTATCACTATCGATGTTATATCATAAGTCTTAAACTTTGTCAATAGCTGAATTCAAATTTTTTTGATTTTTTACGAAATCGGCTCAAAGTCGGACGCGCCGTGCTTGCACAGCGGGCAGATGAAGTCCTCCGGCAGCTCGTCGCCCTCGTAGACATACCCGCACACCTTGCAGACGAACCCGCGCCTGCCCTCAGTCGCGGGGCGCGGCTTTACGTGCTTCTGGTAGTAGGTATATGTCATAGTCTCGCGGTCGGACAGCACCTGCGCCTCGGTTATGTCGCAGATGAACATGCCGTGCGTGTCGAGGTCGACGTACTGCGCCACCTTGAGCGAGATATAGGCATTGACGTAATTGGGCAGCACTGCCAGCCCGTTTGCGGAGCGCAGCGGCGTGACGGACTCGAATTTGTCGGCGTTGCGGCCGCTTCTGAAGCCGAAATTCTCAAAAATTCTGAACGGCGCGTCGACGCTGAGGCAGTTGACGTTCATGATGCCGGTCTGGCGAATGACGTGGTGCGAGTAATTCTGCTTGTTTATCACGACGGCGACGCGGTTGGGCGTGTTCGTGACCTGCGTGACGGTGTTGACGACAAGCCCGTTGTCGCGGCGGCCGTCGTTCGAGGTGACGACGTAGAGGCCGTAACCGATGTTGAACAGCGAGGTCATGTCGTTTTTGTTGACGCGGTCGGCGTTGGCGGTGACGTAACCGGCGCACAGCTCGTCGGCAAGCGCGCCGATCTGCGCCATGCTCTGCT
Source organism: Bulleidia sp. (assembly GCA_963640785.1). GTDB lineage: Bacteria > Bacillota > Clostridia > Oscillospirales > CAG-272 > UMGS1002. Next base: position 10,888 of record CAVIBA010000041.1, on the reverse strand, counting down.
CACCCGGAGCAGACAGAATGGTGACGGTGTTTGACGCGAAGCTCAGCCCCTCGCACCCGGCAAGCAGCTCGCTCATGACCTTGGCGGCGCGCGGCGCCCAGGAGCCGTTCTCGATCAGCGCGACGGTGCGGTTTTTGAAGCCGCGCTCGGTCAGGTGCGAAATGAATTCGCGCATGAAGGGGAAAATGTCGGCGTTGTAGGTCGTGGTGGCGAGCACCAGCTTGTCGTAGCGGAATGCGGCAGCGACCGCCTCCGACATATCGCAGCGCGCGAGGTCGTAGACGCTGACGTTGGGGCAGCCGCCCGCGCGCAGCTTGTCGGCAAGCAGCAGCGCGGCCTTGCCGGTGTTGCCGTAAACCGAGGTATAAGCGACGACCACGCCGTTATCCTCCGGCTCGTAAGACGACCATTTGTCGTACAGGCGGATATACTGCCCGATATTCTGATCGAGCACGGGGCCGTGGAGCGGGCAGATGGTTTTTATGTCGAGCGCGGCGGCCTTTTTGAGCAGCGCCTGCACCTGCTTGCCGTATTTGCCGACGATGCCGATGTAGTAGCGGCGGGCCTCGTCCGTCCAGTCCTCGGCGACGTCGAGCGCACCGAACTTTCCGAAGGCGTCGGCCGAGAACAGCACGCCCTCGCTCTCCTCGTAGCTGACCATGACCTCAGGCCAGTGCACCATGGGCGCGGCGACAAAGTGCAAGGTGTGCGCGCCGAGCGGCAGCGTCGCGCCCTCGCGGACAACGAGGCGGTTGTCGGCAAAGTCGCTGCCGAAGAACTGCACCATCATGCGGAAGGCTTTATCGTTGGAGACGACAGTCACAGACGGGTACGCTTTGACGAAACTCGCGATGTTGGCGGAGTGGTCGGGCTCCATGTGGTGTATGACGAGGTAATCGGGCTGACGTCCGGCGAGGACGCGGTCGACATTATCGAGCCACTCGTGCGTGAAGTGCGCGTCGACAGTGTCCATGACGGCGATTTTATCGTCGAGGATGACATAGGAATTATAAGACATGCCGTTTCCGACCTTATACTGTCCCTCGAACAGGTCGACTTTATGGTCATTGACGCCGACGTAGGCGATATTTTCAGGCAATGGCATATGGGATTCTCCTTTTAAATTACAATAATGATTATTACTATTGGTATTATACATGACAGACGGAGATTGGTCAAGGGGTTTTGAAATTATTTTTTTGCGGGGACGTAGGATTTTAAGCACCGCGGGTTGGGAAAAATATTTTTGAAAAAGAGGTTTTGGCTCAATGGGTGCACACCGAGCAACTCGACGGAAAACGGTTCCCGCAGGCGTGGCCTGCGGGAACCGCAAAAACATTTTATATTTCCCCAAAATCTCACTCTGTCCTCAGAGCAATCACCGGGTCGCGTTTCGCCGCGAGGGCGGACGGGATGAGTCCGGCAATCATTGTCAGAATCACGCTGATGGCCACGAGAATGATGGCGGCCACCGGCGGCAGGGAGGCTCCGAGACTCTGAATGTCCGTCAGATTCCGGATGATGATGTTGATGGGAATGCACAACAGCAGCGTCACACCAATGCCGATGGCGCCGGCGGTGAAGCCCTCTATCATGGTCTCGGCGTTGAATACGCGCTTGACGTCCCGCTTGGACGCTCCCATAGCGCGCAGAATGCCGATTTCCTTGGTGCGCTCGAGCACCGAAATGTAGGTTATAATTCCTATCATGATGGACGAAACCAGCAGCGAGATCGAAACAAACGCCATGAGAATGTACGAAATCGCGTTGATAATAGTCGTGATCGAGGACATCAGCAGGGCGACATAGTCAACGTAGGTTATCTTGTCGGCCTCGGCGACCGAGTCGTTGTAGGCGTCAATAACGTCGGCAATCTTCTCCTTGTCGGCGAACGTGTTGGCGTAAATGCTGACGACGGACGGGCTGTTTATATCAACGTAGCCGAGCAGCGCGAGGTTGTCGGCGTAGTTGGAGTCAGAGACGGTGGAGGGCACATACTCCTCGTAAAGCGAGGCGTACTGAGCCTCCGAGAAGGTGGCGCTGTCCCACATCGCCGCGAGCTGGTCGACCGTCATGCTGCCGAGGCTCTCGGACATGGCACGGGCGTACTCCTCGCGCACCTGCTCGGCGAGCATCTGCCGGATGTAGCCGAACAGAGTCTCGTCGTCCATCGACGCGATGTAGCTCTTGACGGACTCGACGTCAGCCGTCGGCATCTGCGCCGCGTAGGCCTCGAGCAACATCTGCTCGATGTACTCGCGCGTCAGCTGTGACATGCTCGCCTCAACTGCCGCGTTGATGTACTCGTCCGTCGGCACCGACATCAGCGCGATGTAGGCCGCCGCGCGGGTCTGGGCGTCGGCGTCCGCAAGCTGACGTCTGACGGCGTCCGCCATCTCGGCGTCGGTCAGCTCGTCGCCCTCGGTCTTGAAGGGCAGATTGAGTATGACGTCGGTGTCGGCGTCGGCAAGCTGCTTTTTGACGATTTCGGACTGCTCGGCTTTGTGTATCAGGTGCTCGGTCAGCGCCGAGGTGTAGCCGATTGAGCCGCTCATCATGGTCGAGACGGCGTCGCTGCTGCCGCGGATTATGCCCACAATTTTGAGCTCCTCCGCCTCGCTGTAAAGGTAGGACAGCCCCGTCTCGGTCTCGGACAGGTCGACGTACCCGCCCGTCTCGGCGTTGTAGCTGTAACGGTCGGCGTTGGGGATGGTCTTGAGCGTGATGCCGCAAATCTCCTCGAACGTCCACGAGCGTATGTCGGCCTCGACCGGCTTGCCGTCGGCGGAGTCGCGGAATGCCGCGGTTATGTCCTCGGTTGTAAGCAGGCCGAGACAGTAGAGCACCATGTCGGTGATGGAGTTGTTTTTGTCGACAACGAGCACGACCTCGTTGTATTTTTCCGGCCAGTGGCCGTAGATGACGTCGTACTGCTCGCGCAGAAGCGGGTTGATAAGGTCATTGCCCGACTCGTCGCTGAGCATTTCCTCCCATACCTTGAATCCCTCGGAACTTGCGTAGAAGGAGGCGGTCGAGTCCATGACGGAGGACGAGGTTCCGACGCCGTATATCGCCGCGGACATTTCCTTGATAAGCTGCGCTATGTCGGTTTTGACGATTTTGCCCTGCTCGGTCTTGGCGTAAATGTTGAGGTCGAGGTCGTAGCTGTACTGCACCGACGTCGCCAGCCCGTCAAGCGGACGCAAACCCGCGGCGGTCGGCGTATCAAGGTACTTTTTGAAGTCGGTCAGGTTGTTTTCCGTGACCTTGGTGGAGCTGAGCGCGTTGAGTAAGTCGTACATGACTGCGCTCGAATAGACGTTCGAGGCCAACTCCTCCTCGGTGCGGTTGAGGGCGGCGGCATCGTCGTGCACGCCGGTGATGGAGGTGAGCAGGCTGCTCATGTCGACGGATTTGGCGTTTATGGTTATAGGGTAGGAGGAGAGCGTGTCCTCCTGCACACGGTTGATGTAGTTCTGCACGCCATTTGAGAGCGACAGTATCAGCGCGATGCCGATGATGCCGATGCTGCCCGCGAATGCGGTCAGGAAGGTGCGCCCCTTTTTGGTCATGAGGTTGTTGAGCGACAGCGAGAGCGCCGTGAAGAAGGACATTGAGGGCTTCTTGACCTTAGCGGGCTTATCTGAGGGCGGCGGCAGCTCGGACTCGCTCATGGGCGCGGTGTCGTCGACGACGCGGCCGTCAAGCACACGGACGGTGCGCGTTGCGTAGCGCGCCGCAAGCTCGGGGTTGTGCGTGACCATTATGACCAGCCGCGTTTTGGAGATTTCCTTGAGTATCTCCATGAGCTGGACGCTGGTCTCGGAATCCAGCGCGCCGGTCGGCTCGTCGGCGAGCAGTATGTCAGGGTTGTTGACCAGCGCACGCGCCACGGCGACGCGCTGCATCTGTCCGCCGGACATCTGGTTCGGGCGTTTTTTGAACTGGTCGCCGAGCCCGACCGCGCGCAACGCCTCGGTTGCGCGGCGACGGCGCTCGGCCTTGGACACACCCGACAGCGTCAGCGCGAGCTCGACGTTTGCGAGCACCGTCTGGTGCGGGATGAGGTTGTAGGACTGAAAAATGAAGCCTATCGAGTGGTTGCGGTAGGTGTCCCAGTCGGCGTCGCGGTACTGCTTGGTGGAGACGCCGTTTATGATGAGGTCGCCGCTGTCGTAGTTGTCGAGGCCGCCGATTATGTTAAGCAGCGTGGTTTTTCCGCAGCCGGAGGGGCCGAGGATGGCCACAAACTCGTGCTCGCGGAAGCTGAGGTCGATTCCGCGCAGAGCAGGGACGGCGGTGTCCCCGACCTTATAGCTTTTGACAATGTTTTTTAACTGGAGCATTCAAAATTCCTCTGCAAATATTTTTTCAGTTTTAATTATACATAATTGTCGCCCGTCTGTCTACGTACAAGACGGATTTTTCACCGGATATATCACGAAAATTCAGGTATAATTCACATTTACAGAATGTAACAATGTTTTGGAATGGTATTGACAATCGTCTGAACGTATTGTATAATATCTTCAGAAAAATGCGCCGAATGGCGCGTTAAGAACTATTACAGGAGGTACGGCTATGCCGGGTATGGGCGGAGGCCACAGCGGTGGCGGACATTCAGGAGGCGGCTCCCATGGCGGGGGCGGATTGCGTGGTGGCGGAGGCTTTCATGGCGGTCCCCGCGGCGGCGGTTTTCACGGCGGACCTCCTCCTCACGGGCCCGGTCCCGGTTGGGGCTGGGGATGGGGACGGCGTCGCCGGTATTATGGCGGTGGCGGCTGTCTTATGCCCTTCATTGTCATGGGGGCGATGGTTTTCATATTGTTTGTTTACGTCATCTCCGCGATTATTGGCGGGGTAACGTCCCGCCCGTCGTACACCGTGCCGGAAAGCTCGATTGTGGTAACCGACATAACGCCGTCGACGCGCGAGCGCAAGCCGCTTGACGCGCAGTACTGCAAGCCGATTGACAAGTATCTTTCCGACGAGATGCAGCCGTCGGCGCTGGGCACGGCGGCGGACGAGTACGCCGTCATCAACGTGCTGAAGGATTTCTACCTCCAGACGGGCGTTCAGCCCTACCTCTGGATCACCGACCACCTCGGCGAGAACGCAAGTCCCGATTATGACGCGGTGGAGGCGGCGATGTACGAAAAGTACGCCGAGTTATTTGACGACGAGGGACACCTGCTTGTGCTGTATTTCCTCTACGAGGACGACACCTACAACACCTGGTACATGTGGGGCAACGACGCTCACGAGTACGTCATGGACGACGAGGCCTGCGAGATACTGCTCGACTACATCGACCTCAACTACGAGCGCTACACGGACTACGACTCGAACTACGGCGCTAAGGTCAATTACAGCGAGATGTTCTGCAACGCCTTCACGAGCGCGGCGCGCGACATTATGGGCGGCGTCAGCGACACGCCCGCAACGACGACTGACGGTCGGGGCGAGCCCGCCGTCAGCAGCACGCCTGGCGACGGTGTGCTTACGCCGGACACCGCGCCGACAGTGCCGACTACTTCGACTGACGGCGAGCGCCGTCCCTGCCGCCTGTCGATTGGCGGAGCGGTGCTGATTGTGGTAGCCGTCTGCGCCGTGACGGGGATACTGATATTCGTTATTGTGCGCAGAAGCGACGAGTCCAAGTACTCCGGCATGAGCGAGGAGGACGCGCGCAAGGAGAAGTACCGTAGGAAGTACGGGGGAAAATAAGGTTTTTCTCCTCCCGCGCGGGTGTGGGCGTATTGCATATGCTCGTATGCGTGGTTTTAATTGAATTTTAAGTTTGCGGTTCTCGCGGGTGCAGCCTGCGAGAGCCGCAAAATCAATTCAATTAATCATCCGCGCACAGGCATATGCAATACGCCTTACCCCCGCATACGTGCGCGAAACGCAAAAACAGCTCCAATCCATGCGGCCGCAGCCCATGCAAGACAGATAAGCAGATGCGCCCACACCGGCTCGCCGGAACCGGTTATCAGCGCGCGCGCCGCCGCAGTGGCGTGCGAAAACGGCAGAACGTCGCATATCACCCGTAGCGGGTTGCCCTCCGGGATCACCGCGGTGTCAAACCATATGCCTCCCAGCACTCCGCACACCGAAATGATTATCGAACAGCACGGCGGCGCCGAACGCTCGCCGAGCAGCGTCCCGAAAAGTATTCCGGCACCGATGAAAAACAGCGCGACAGGCAAAAGCGACAGGCAGCAAAGCAGCGTCCCCGCAAGCGGCAGCGGAGTGCCGTTCGCAGCCCCGATTATAGCGCCGCACACAAACGTCACAGCAAACTGACCGAGCGCCACGACGATAAGCGGCAGCGTGTAGCCGAGGATGAAGTCCATCGCCGTCATGGGCGAGGAGAACAGCCGCGTCAGAAACGCGCCCGAGCGGTCCTTCGACACCGAGAGCGTCGCGAACAGCATGACAAACGAAAGCGCAAATACCGCAATGCCTGCCGACAGATTGTCAATATTGAACAGCGTCATGGAGCCGGGCGGTATCATGCTGTTGATGGCCGTCATGAGCGCCATCATTACAAGCGGAAAGCCGAGGCAGAATATGTAGCTCAGCGGCTCGCGCAAAAGCTCGCGCAGACAACGCCCGGCAAACAAAAACGTACGCTTCACGTCACTTCACCTTCCCTTCCGAAATTGCGATGAACGCCTCCTCGAGGCTGTCGGTTCCGGTCGCCGCGGTAAGCTCCGGCACGGTACCCATCGCCAGTATCCGGCCGCCAGCCATGACCGCCACGCGGTCGCACAGCGCCTCGACCTCCTCAAGATAGTGCGTCGTCAGAACCATGGTAATGCGCCCCTTGAGCGACTTTATGTGCCCCCACAGCTCGCGCCGCGCGAGGACGTCGAGCCCGAGTGTCGGCTCGTCGAGGAACAGCACCTGCGGCTCGGACACCATCGCCATGGCTATGGACAGCCGCCTCTGCCAGCCGCCGGACAGCTTTTTCGCCCTCACGCCGGCGATCTCGCTGAGTGCAAAGTCGCCTATCACACGCTCCGCCTGCTCGGCGGAACGGCCGTAGATGCCCGCAATGAGCCGCAGATTCTCGCGCACAGTCAGGTTAGGCGCGACGGACGTCTCCTGCGGCGAAACGCTTATCACGCTCTTGACATCCTGCGCCTCGTGCACAATGCTGTGCCCGCAGACAACAGCGTCGCCGCCGCTCGGTTGGGTGAGGCAGCACAGCATGCGAATGGTCGTCGTCTTGCCCGCGCCGTTGACGCCGAGCAGGCCGAACAGCTCGCCGCGCCCGACCTCGAGCGAGATGTTATCCACCGCGACCTTCGAGCCAAAATTCTTGGAAAGCCCTTTTATTTCAATGTCTTTCATCGTCACTGGTCTCCTCCGAATATTGAATCGTGGATTTTCTCGGCCTGCTCGGGTGGCGGAATGGCGACGCCGCGCTTTTTGTCCGCGAGCAGCAGCAGCGTGTCACCCGGCTCGATACCGAACATGTCGCGTATCTCCTTCGGGATGACGATCTGCCCCTTTTCGCCAACCTTGACCATCGACATGTACTTTCCCTTCGGGAAACTGGACATTTTTGTATCCTCCTTGGTATGAAAAGTTATACTTGTAAAACTCATATGATATTGTACCACGAGTAATACTAAAAGTCAATAGGCAAATCGGCAAAAAACGCCCCGGTCGGCATGACCGGAACGTTTTTGCTGCACCGCACTATTCTGAGATTGCGCAGCATGCTTATTCACTTGGTTGCGAGTCGCGCCGCCTCGTCGCGATCGGGCGTGACGTAGGCCGTCCAGTTGGTGTGGTAGATGACGAACCCAGGCTTTGCGCCCGGCGTTTTTTTGAGGCTGCGCACGCGCGTATAGTCGACCGCAACGTTCCGGCCGTCCGACGCGCTCGAATAGAGCGCCGCGATGCGCGCCGCCTGCGTGAAATCGAGGTCGCCGGGCTCGCGTCCGTCGCACTCGAGAATGACGTGCGAGCCGGGACGCCCCCTGACGTGGAACCAATAATCGTTTTTGTCGGCGACCTTGTGCGTGATGAAGTCGTTCTGCGTGTTGTTTTTGCCGCAGAGCACGCGGAAGCCGCCGTCGGTGACGAACCTGAGGTACTTATGCGTCACGTGCTTTGGCGCGGTATAGCCCTTCATACGCGAGGCGTAGCCGGACTCGTACAGCTCGGCGCGTATCTCGCCGAGGTCTTCCGTTGTCTCGGCGTGCTCGAGCGAGTCGGACACCGACCGCATATACTCGAGCTCCTGCTCGCCGAGCTCGATCTGCCGCGTCAGTTCGACCGTCGCGTGCTTGGATTTATTGTACTTTTTGTACAGCCGCTGCGCGTTATCGACGGGCGAGAGCATGGGGTCGAGCACGATCCGGCAGACCGGGAAGGTTCCGTCCTCGCGCATCTCGGAGTAGTCGGTCAGCATAGCCTCGCGGCTGCCCTTTTCGATGGCGTAAAGATTGGCCTTGATGAGGTCGCCCTGACGCTTGTACTCCTCGCCCTGCGCGCACTCGGCCAGCTCCTGTCGCTGATGCTCCAGCTTACGGCTTATGCGCGAGTTGGCGTTGGCTATCATGCGCAGTATATCCGCCGCGCGCTGTTTGACCTTCTGCTCGCGGTCGCGCTCGCCATAATAGGCGTCGAGGAGCGCCCCGGCGCTGTCATATCGGCGCAGCGACTCCGCGCCGTACTGATTCAGCGGCAAAAATGCGTACTCGACCGGCCGTCCCGACTCGGTTGCGATGGTCGGCTCGTAGTTATCCGTCTTTATCATACGCACGACGCCGCCAAACTCGCGCCAGAGTCGCTCGGCGTCGCAATATTTCAGCGGTGTGTCGGTGTGCCGCGTTGCGCGCCAGACTATCTCACGCGCGACGGCGGCGGAGACGCCCTGATAGGTCGAGCTTAGGAATCTGTCTCCGCGCGTATCGGCTGGCGCCGCGTTGAAGCGCTCGCAGAAGCCCGGCTCGGTCTCCTCGCGCGGGTCGGTTTTATCCTGTGCGGGCGGGAGCTCGTACTTCATGCCCGGCAGCACCTGGCGTCGGCTCGACGTGGTGAAGTCGACCTGCCGGTGCGCCGCGATGACCTTCATATCGCCGTCGGTGAATATGAGGTTGCTGTACTTGCCCATTACCTCGGCGATGAGGTATTTCCGGCACTCGAAGCCCATTTCGTCCCGGCAGTCGAAGCCCAGCCGCACTACGCGTTCGAAGCCCAGCTGCTCTATCGACGCCAGCTTTCCGCCGCCCAGCCGCTTACGCAGCAGCAGGCAGAACATCGGCGGCACTGCCGGGTTTTCCTTCGGAAGCGCGCTGTAACATATGCGCGGGTTGTTCGAGCCCGCGTTTATCAGTATACGACGACCGCCGAGCGTCGTGCGAAGCTGGATTACAACCTCGTCGCGCTCGGGCTGATATATTTTTTCTATGCGCCCGCCCGTCGCCGTTTCACGTATCTCCGCGACCGCGCACGCTAACATTCCTGCATCAAAAGCCATATTGTACCTCGAATATATTACGAGATGAAGCAAACAAAAAACGATTGTTTTCGGGGCGCTGCCCCGAACCCCGCCAAGGGAGCTTTTTGAAAAAAGCTCCCTTGGAACCCGCAAAAACCTTCAAAAAATGGGACGGGTCAGAGTCTGCGGGACGCCGGAACGTGAGCTTTTGGGCGTTTAAGCGTAAATGTTACGACATTCCACCATAGATCAGCACCGGACGCAAAGCAGGGCGGTGCTGAACCATAACGTGATGCCGCAACGCCCGCACTTAAACGCCCAAAGCCGTACGTCAAGTCCGTCCGCAGACCTTAACCCGTCCTTTTTTCAAAGTTTTCGCCCGCCTTTTTCAAAAGGCGGCGCGGGTCCAGCGCCGCGCAGCGCTGGCCGCCGTCCGCAGACGGCGGAACTCCCCCTGCACCGGCCGCACCCAAACTACAAAACTCTCTTACTCCCCAAACATCACCTTGTCGACGCGGTCGAGCGAGTCAAAGACGAAGTCGGGCTTCTCGGCGGGGGTGGCGGCGTCGACGTCGGCGGGCTGGGTCTCGCCGGTGAGGACGAGAACGGCAGTCACTCCGTGCTTTTTGCCGATTGCAATGTCGGTGTAGAGACGGTCGCCGAAAATACACATCTCGCCAAGACCAAATCCCGTCGCCTCGCTTATCATGTCGATGGTCTCACGGTAGGGCTTGCCGAAATAGGTCGGAACCTTGCCCGTGGACGCCGTCACAAACGCCGCAATCGCACCACTGTCCGGAATAAATCCGTTCTCGGTCGGGCAGTTGAAGTCCGGATGCGTCGAGAGATACTCCGCACCGTTACGAATAAACCGGCATGCGTTGTCCATCTTCTTGTAGGTCAGCGTCGTGTCAAAGCTGGTCACAACTATGTCCGCCTTGTCCTCGTCGCCGGTCAGAATGTTGATGCCGTTCGCGCGGAAGGAGTCAACCAGCTCGTCCGTGCCGACAAGGTAAACGCTCTTGCCCGGACGGTGCCGCTTCAGAAACTCAATGGTCACGTCACCCGAGGTCATAATCTCGTCGGGCGTCGGCGAGAAGCCCAGCTTCGTCAGCTTCTTGACGTAAAACTCGGTCGTGTGCGAGGCGTTGTTGGTGAAAAACAGCACCCGCTTGCCCGCATCACGCAGATGATTTATAAAGCGAATGGCAAAGTCAAAAACATTGTAGCCGAGATAAATCGTGCCGTCCATATCAAAAATGTACAGCTTCTTTTCGGAAAGTAACGCAGTGTCGGGATTTTTGAAGTCCATGATCGTGTCCTCTTTTGTTCTTAGTGTGTTTTGAAACATTATTGCGCGTTAATTATACCATTGTACATTTGTCAATGATGTGAGACCAAAAAGTTAAAAAAATAATTGTTAAGTTA
>CAVIBA010000040.1:10208-13725 GCA_963640785.1 Bulleidia sp. | reverse complement strand
CCTTAACCGTCAGCTGAACTCCCCGGCGGCGGGCTACCTCTTCTTCGGCGAAGAAGATTATACCAAACTGCACGCCGTCGGCCGCCTGCGGAACGCGGTCTGTCCCGACCCGTCGATGGCAGTGTTCAACGATGTCCGCATGACGGCCCTCGATTACACCGCCCCGCGCCTGCTCGACGCACTTGAGCCGCCGCCTATGCTCGGCGACCGTAAAATCATCACCGTCTCGGGGCTCGACCTCGGCAGTATGCGGCAGGACGAGATAAACGACCTCTGCGACGTGCTCTCAACGCTCGGCAATTACGACTACAACACACTCGTGCTGTCCGTCCCCGCCGGCGGTATAGACGAGGGGCGCCTGCCCGCAAAGCCCTCGGCGCTGCTCGCGCGGCTTTCCGAGTACCTGACGCCCGTCCGCTTCGCGCGTATTACGCCCGCTCGGCTCGCCGGGTGGGTCGGCAAGCACTTCGAGCATTGGGGCGTCGCCGCCTCGCCCGAGCTGTGCGCCCGCGTCGTCGACTACTGCGGCACCTCCATGTTCACTCTGGCGGGCGAGGTGCAGAAAATGAGCTTTTACGTGCTGTCCGACGGGCGGCAGGAGCTGCAAGCCTCCGATATAACCGCCGCCGCTGTCCCCGACCGCAGCTACGACGCCTTCGCCTTCGCCAACGCCGTCACGTCGGGCGACCGACAGCGCGCGCTGAATATTTTGGCCGAAATGAAGCGTCAGCGCGTCGAGCCGACCATCATAATGGGCGACATCTCGCGCGTCTTCTGCGACATGCTGACCGTCCGTCAGCTGTCCGACGAGGGGCTGCGCGCCCCCGCCATCGCGCAGGCGACGCGCATTCACGAGTACCGCGTCGGGCTGTATCTTAGCGGCGTTCAGCAGATACCGGCCGAGCGGCTGCGCGAGATTGTCGGGCGCTGCGCCGAGGCCGACGTCGCCGTCAAGCTGTCCGGACGCGGGTACGAGCCAATCGAGCGCCTCATCTGCGGGCTGTGAGGCGGGACATGAACGTCCCGCTTCGGGCTGTGAGGTCGAATACAGATATTAATGAGGTAAACCATGATAATTGACGATACAATTGCCGCCGTCTCGACGCCTCCCGGCAAGGGCGGCGTGGCTATGATACGAATTTCGGGGCGTGACGCCGCTGCGGTCGCCGACCGTGTGTTCAGGCCGCGCACGGGGGACAGGCAGGCTAAGCTTTCGTCGCTGCCGCCGCGCCGCGCGGTCTGGGGCGACATACTTTCCGTCGAGCCGGACGGAAGCACCGCCGTCATAGACGACGGTGTGGCGATTTACTACCGCGCGCCGCATTCCTACACCGGCGAGGACACGGTCGAGCTGTGCTGTCACGGCGGCGTGCTTATGACGCAGACAGTGCTTGAGTCGGTGCTGTGCGCGGGCGCGCGCATGGCGGGACCGGGCGAGTTTACGCGCCGCGCGTTTGTCGGCGGGCGCATGGGGCTGTCCGAGGCCGAGGCGCTGGCCTCTCTTCTCGACGCGCAGACGTACGGTCAGCTGAAGCTGTCCCGCGCGGGCATGGGCGGCCGGCTCGGCCGCGAGGTCGACGACCTCTACGTCACGCTGCGGACGCTGGTGAGCGACATTTACGCGCGGGTCGACTTCCCGGACGAGGATCTTTCGGGGCTGACGCGCGGACAGCTGCGCGAGGGAATCGCGGGCGTCGGCGAGCGCTGCCGGGCGCTGCTGTCGACCTACCGCACGGGTCACGCCGTGGGCGAGGGCATCCGGACGGTGCTGTGCGGCGCGGTCAACAGCGGCAAGAGCTCGCTTTACAACGCGCTTCTCGGCCGCGAGGCGGCGATAGTGACCGACGTTGCAGGCACGACGCGGGACGTTCTCGAGGACACGGTGAGCGTGGGCGGCGTGACGCTGCGGCTGTGTGACACGGCGGGTCTGCGCGGGGAGGCGGTAGTGACCGACGCCGTCGAGCGCATCGGAATCGACCGTGCGCGCGAGCGCATAGCGTCGGCGGAGCTTGTGGTGGCGCTGTTTGACGGCTCGCGCGCGGCGAGCGCCGAGGACGCAGAGTTAAGCCGACTGCTCGAGGGAATTATTTCCCCGGTAATAAAGCTTGTGACCAAGAGCGACCTGCCGCGCGCGGCGGGGGCGTTCGTACCCGAGGGAGCCATCTGCATTTCGGCGCGCACGGACGCGGGGCTGGACGATTTTGCCGAGCGCGTGCGGGGGCTATTCATTGACGGAAGTCTGAACATGTCCGGGGACGCCATTGTCGCCAACGCGCGACAATACGCGGCGTTGCGCGGGGCGGAGGAGTCCGTCGGCGCGTCGCTCGCGGCGCTTGACGCGGGTCTGCCCGAGGACGTCGCGTGCAGCGATCTCGAGTCGGCGATGTCGGCGCTCGCCGAGATCGACGGCCGCGCGGTGACGGTGGATATTGTGAATGATATTTTTGCGAGGTTTTGTGTAGGGAAGTGAGCGGTGTGTGTGGGCTATTGCTATCAATGAGGTACGGCAGCACTTCATTGATGTTGCTCGTATGCTGATTAAGATGTTTTTTGCGGTTCCCGCAGACACCATTTGCGAGAACCGCAAAATCAATTTATATCCCGGCGCAGGTGCATATGCAATTAGCAGTACTCCTCCGTTTCCCGCTGTATTTCCTGCATCCGTGCTTCCATGTCGGCGAGCTCATCGGAGCAGCTCTTCATCTTCTGGTGCAGATCGGGCGGGACGCTGCCCTCGTTCTTGTATTTCAGTCGGTGCTCCAGCGTCGCCCAGTAGTCCATGGCGATGGTGCGGATCTGTATCTCCGCCGGAACCTTGACCGAGCCCTTCGACATGTATACCGACACGTTCACTATGAGGTGCAGACTCCGGTAGCCGCTCGGCTTGGGGTGCGCGATATAGTCCTTGCGCTCTATGACCTCGATGTCGTTGTGCGCGGTCAGCAGATCGGCTATGCGGTAGGCGTCGTCGATGTAGTTGCAGATTACGCGGATTCCCGCGATGTCTGTCAGATTGTCGTGTATCGACTCCATGGTGACGGGAAAACCGCGCTTGGTCAGCTTGTTGAATATGCTGCGCGGAGTCTTGAGCCGCGTCTCAATGTGGTGGATGGGGTTGTAGTCGTTGCGCAGATGGAATTCGTCGTCAAGTATCTCAAGCGTTGAGCTGATCTTCTTGATGGCCGCACCGTACAGCAGCATCTGCTCGGAAAAGTAGTTTATGTACCTCTCCATGTTGTTCTGCTTCAGCAGACTCATTACGTCCTCGGGACTCGTTATATTGATAGCCGTGGCGGTGTCCTCCTTGATTCTTCGTTGAATATATTATACCATACTTTTGTGAAAAAGTGAAGACATTGTTGTGAATATTGTCAGATTTGTGCCCGCCGCGGCTCACTGCGCGGCGCCATGCAACGCAAATGTGCACAAAATTATTAAATTACCGTTGACATTACCCTCAGAATGTATTAAAATAATTGTATATTGACTACAATTAAGGTGAGAAGCTATGTTCAAC
>CAVIBA010000040.1:0-10198 GCA_963640785.1 Bulleidia sp. | reverse complement strand
ATGTTCAACAGCATGACCGCCTTCGGGCGGAGCCGTTTGTCGCTTGAAAATAAGGATATTACCGTCGAGATGCGCTCGGTCAACAGCCGCGGACTCGACTGCTCGGTGCGCATTCCGCGCGCCCTCTCGGCGCTCGAGGAGCGCGTGCGCCCCTACCTCGCCTCCCGCGGAATAACACGCGGAAAGGTCGACGTTTATATCACCGTCGAGAACACGCAGAGCGATGGGCCGGGGACGCTGGTGCTCGACGAGAGCTACGCCCGCGCCTACATATCTGCGCTTGAGCAGCTGCGCGATAAGTTCCGCCTGCGCGACGACATAAGCGTCATGAGCGTGGCGCAGAACCGCGACGTCTTCCGCGCCGCACTGCCCGAGGAGAACCTCGAGCGCGACTGGGAGCAGCTGTCCGCGGCGCTTGCCGAGGCGACTGACGTCTTCCTCGCCGCCTCCGCGGCCGAGGGCGCAAGACTCAAGGCCGATATGCTGTCCAAGGTCGGGCACATCGCGGGCAACGTCGAGAAAATTTCGGCGATCTCCGCCGGCGACATCGCAGGCGTGCGCGACCGCATCGAGAGCCGCATACGCGAAATTCTCGCCGATAACCGCATAACCGTCGACGAGGGTCGCCTGCTGACTGAGTGCGCCATCATGGCCGACCGCCTCGCCATCGACGAGGAGCTTGTCCGTCTGCGCTCGCACATCGCGTTTTTTCGCGAGATATGCGAGTCGCCCGAGCCCGCCGGAAAGCGGCTCGAGTACCAGCTCATGGAGATGAACCGCGAGGTCAACACCATCGGCTCCAAGTGCCAGAATACCGACATTTCACGGCTGGTCGTCGATACCAAAAACGAGCTTGAAAAGCTGCGCGAGCAGGTGCAGAACATCGCCTGAGCGCCCCGGAGATAAAATATGAAATTCATTAACGCGGGTTATTCAAACCTTATTGCCGCCGAGCGCATAGTCCTCATCGCGGCGCCGGATTCCGCGCCGGTCAAGCGCCTGATGCAGGACGCCAAGGACGCCGGTCGTGCAATCGACCTTACCTGCGGCAAGCGCACGCGGTCGGTTATTCTGACCGACACCGAGCACGTCATTCTCTCGGCTCTGCCGCCCGAGCGGCTTGAGACGCGCGCCGACGAGGGCGAGAGCAGTCGCGACGCCGGGAACGAGAGCAGCCGTGACGGCGCAACCGATAACGAGTAAACAATTCAACAGATAGTGAGGAAAATAAAATGCTTTATCCGACAATAGCCGAGCTTACCAAGGGAAAATTCAACCGCTACGAGCTGGCGCTCGCCACCGCCAAGTGCGCCCGCCTCATCACGGACGAATATGTACGGCAGAGAGAGTTCGCCGAGAAGTCAATGACCGGCAACAAGGACACAGACAAGCCGCTCATAGCGCTGATTGACAAGGAATACCGCGACCAGAAGGCCGTCAAGACGGCAATCAACCGCATTTATGACGGCGAGTATGAGATAGTGGAGCGTCCCGAGGGCTACGTCCCCGAGCACCGCGAGGAGACCGCCGAGGCCATTGCCGAGAGCGACGAGGACGCCCGCGCCCAGGCTGAGAACGCCGAGGAGACCGCTGCGAGCGACGAGGAGTACGCCGAGGCCGAAGAATTCAAGGCTGAGGTTGAGGCCGCCATCGAGGCCGAGCACGAGGCATACGAAAACATCTGAGTCCGAAGGAGGGCGTCATGGCATACGAATATGCAAAGGTATGTCTGACCGATGACATACCCTACACATTGGACCGTGAGTTTGATTATTATATTCCTGCTCAACTGCGTTCCGGTGTCTGCCGGGGCGCTTTTGTTACAGTGCCGTTCGGGCGCGGCAACCGCCGCCGCCTCGGCATTGTGACGGGCATTTCCGAGCAGTCGGCGACGCCCGAGAGCAGGCTGAAGCCCATAGACTCCGTCTGCCCCGACAGCATGTCATTGAGTGAAGAGCTGCTGGGGCTTTGCCGTTTTCTCAAGGAGCAGACGCTCTGCACCGTCGGCGACGCGGTTCACGCTATGATACCGGCGGCGGCCATGTCGCGGCTGGTCGAGTTTTACCGGCCGGTGCCCGAGGAGTTCAGACCGGCCTCCGAGCCCGCGCGCTCCTCACGCGAGGAGGAGGTTCTTGCCTTCATACGCGCCCGCGGGCGCGTCACCGAGGCGGCACTGCGCACGCAGTTCGGGCCGAAGTCGTCTGAGAGCGCGGCCAAGCTGATAAAATCCGGGCACATCGAGCGCGGCGTCGACATAAAGCCGGGCGTGCGCGCCGCTTACCGCGAGACGGTTTCGCTCGCGCTTGACCGCGAGTCGGCGCAGGCGGCGCTCGACAGGCAAAAGGGCGCTGTGCCGCTCCGCTCGGAGGGACAGCGGCGTGTTGTCGAGCTGCTTATGGGCGACGGGGAGCAGACCCCGCCTGAATACGACCTTGCCGCGCTTTGCACGGCGGCGGACGTCAACCGCGCGCAGCTCAAGGTGTTAATCGAGCGCGGCGTGGTCAAGCTGACGAAAACAGAGGTCTACCGCGAGCGCTACGCCGGGCTTGATGACAACTCCGCCGCCGCGCAGTCGGCGCGCGCGGGCTACACGCTCGACGACGAGCAGTCGGCGGCGCTCGAGGGACTGTGGTCGCTGGCGTCGTCGGGCAAGGGCGCGGCGGCGCTGCTGCACGGCGTCACGGGCAGCGGCAAGACCTGCGTCATGGTGGGGCTTATCGACCGCGTGCTCGCGTCGGGACGGTCGGTCATACTGCTGCTGCCTGAGATTGCGCTGACGCCGCAGTCGGTGTCCATATTCTGCGCGCGGTACGGCGACCGCGTGGCGCTTATCCACTCGGGGCTGTCGGCCGGAGAGCGGCTGGACGCCTACAACAAAATCCGCCGCGGCGAGGCTGATCTCGTCGTCGGAACGCGCTCGGCGGTATTCTCGCCCGTGCGCAATTTAGGACTGATTATCATCGACGAGGAGCAGGAGCACACCTACAAATCCGACTCCGATCCAAAATATCACGCCCGCGACGTCGCGCGCTACCGCTGTGCGCACGGCGACGCGCTGCTGCTGCTCTGCTCGGCGACGCCGTCGGTCGAGAGCTACCAGAAGGCGGTCGAGGGCAAATATTCGCTGTTCAAAATGACTCACCGCTACGGCGGCACGGCGCTGCCGCGCGTCGAGCTGGCCGATATGCGCGAGGAGGCGCAGACGGGCAATGTCGACCCACTCGGTCAGGTGCTGACGATGCGCCTGCGCGAGACGCTTAGCGAGGGCGGGCAGGCGGTGCTGTTCTTAAACCGCCGCGGCTACAACAATTTCGTCTCCTGCCGCACCTGCGGCGCGGCGATAAAGTGCCCGCGCTGCTCGGTCGCGCTGCATTACCACGCGACGCCGGGGCACTATGACGACGGCGTGCTGGTCTGTCACTGGTGCGGGCACCGGCAGAAGCAGCCGGCCGCCTGCCCCGAATGCGGCTCGCCGCACCTCGTCCGCATGGGCTACGGAACCCAGCGGCTCGAGCGCGACCTCTCCGAGCTCATTCCCGAGGCGCGCGTGCTGCGCATGGACGCCGACACGACGGGCGAGAAGTCGGCCTACGACAGCATGCTGAACACCTTCCGCTCCCACGGAGCCGACATTCTGCTCGGCACCCAGATGGTGACAAAGGGGCACGATTTCCCCGACGTCACGCTGGCAGGCGTGCTGCTGGCCGACGCGTCGCTCTACCTCGACGACTACCGCGCCAACGAGCGCACCTTCGCAATGCTGACGCAGGTTGTCGGCCGCGCGGGGCGGAGAAGCAAGCCCGGCGTCGCCGTCATACAGACCAACAACCCCGACAACGACGTCATACGCCTTGCCTGTGCGCAGGATTACGAGAAATTTTTCGAGAACGAGATAAAGCTGCGCCGCCTGCTGGTCTTCCCGCCCTTCTGCGACATCGCGCTGCTGACGCTGACGTCGTCGGACGAGAGGGAGCTGCTCGAGGCCTCGAACGGTCTTGCCGCGCACCTCGCCGAGCGACTCGGCGGCGACTATTCGGACGTGCCGACGGTGGTCTTCGGCCCGATGGAAGCGCCGGTTTACCGTGTCGACGGCAAGTACCGCACGCGCATGGTTATAAAATGCCGCCTCAACAAACGCTCGCGGGCGCTGTTCGCCGAGCTTATGACGGCCTGCTCGGGTACCGGTGGGCCGACGCTGAGCATAGATTTCAACCCGTCCGGGCTGTGACGGGGGACAACAGTCAACAAACGAAAGAGGAATGGAAATGGCCAAACTGAAAATACTTAAAAATAACTGCCCCGGACTGCGCTGCCGCTGCCGCACCGTCGGCACGATAACGCCTCGCATACTCACGCTGCTCGACGACATGGCCGAGACCATGTACGCCGCCGAGGGCTGTGGGCTCGCCGCGCCCCAGGTGGGCGTGCTGCGCCGGGTGGTCGTCATCGACGTGGGCGAGGGGCTGATTGAGCTTATTGACCCGCAGATAATTTCCGCCGAGGGCGAGCAGGAGGAGACGGAGGGCTGTCTGTCGCTGCCGGGCGAGTGGGGAGTCACCCGCCGCCCCGCCCGCGTGACCGTCCGCGCAATGGATCGCACGGGCAAGTCGTCTGACATCACGGGCGAGGGACTGCTCGCGCGCGCCCTCTGCCACGAGCTCGACCACCTTGACGGCAAGCTGTTCACCGATCCCGGAATCCTCGTGAGACGGGTGGAGAACGACTGATGAAAGCTTTTATCGCAAGGGGGAGTAACGCATGAGAATACTTTTTATGGGTACGCCATATTTCGCCGCGACGTCGCTGCGCGCGCTGTGTGAGGCGGGCGAGCAGGTCATCGGTGTTGTGACGCAGCCGGACAAGCCGCGCGGCCGCGGCTACGTGCTGACGCCGCCGCCCGTCAAGGTCTACGCGACGGAGAGGGGAATTCCCGTCTACCAGCCGCTGCGGCTGCGTGACGGCAGCTTTGACGCGATGCTCGCCGAGCTCGACCCTGAGCTTATCGTCGTCGTCGCATACGGCAAGATACTGCCGACAAGCATTCTTGAATATCCTAAATACGGCTGCATAAACGTCCACGGCTCGCTGCTGCCCAAATACCGCGGGGCTGCGCCCATCCAGCGCGCCATCATCGACGGCAGGCACATCACCGGCATCACCACCATGCGCATGGCCGACGGCGTCGACACAGGCGACATGCTGCTGCGCGCCGAGCTTGAGATCGGTGAGCAGGACAACTTCGAGACGATACACGACCGTCTCGCCGTCCTCGGCGCCGAGACGCTGCTGCGTACCGTCGCAGAGCTTAAGGCGGGCACGCTTGTCGCCACGCCGCAGGACGAAAGCCTCGCTACCTACGCGCCCAAAATCGACAAGGCGACGGACTGCGTCATCGATTTTAACCGCGAGGCGCGCGTGCTGCACAACCAGATACGCGGGCTCTCGCCCTTCCCGCTGGCCTTCTGCCATCTGCCGAGCGGAAATCTGCTCAAGGTCACGTCGGCAGAGGTGGCAGAGGAGCACGGGCGCGGCGAGGAGAGGCCGGGAACCATCCTCTCACTTGACGACGGCATCGTCGTGCAGTGCGGCGACGGGCGTCTGCGCCTGACGGGCGTGCTGCCCGGCAGCAAGGGACGCATGAGCGCCGCCGACTTCATCAACGGCCACCGCGTCGCCGTCGGCGATATTCTTTCCTAACGGAGGTACGCTATGCCTTTTGATCTGTACTATTTTTCATATCTTTTGCTCATTCCCGGCGTGATTTTTGCCTTTTGGGCGCAGATAAACGTTTCGGTGTCGTTCAGACGCGGCAGCCGGGTGCCGACGAGCCTGTCGGGCGCCGAGGCCGCGCGCCGCATTCTCGACGCGAACGGGCTGTCGCATGTAAGCATCGAGCGCGTCGCGGGAAACCTCACCGATCACTATGACCCGCGCGCCAACGTCATCCGTCTCTCGGACAGCGTCTATGACAGGCGCTCGGCCGCCGCGGTCGGCGTCGCCGCGCACGAGGCGGGGCACGCCGTGCAGTACGCGCGGGGCTACGCGCCCATCAGGCTGCGCAGCGCCATTATTCCCGTCTGCAATATCGGCTCGAACATGGCCATGCCGCTGTTTATCATCGGACTGCTCGTCTCGTCGCTGTCGGAGGGCTACCTCGGCTACGGGTTTATGATGGCGGGCATTTTCGCCTTCTCGGCCGCCGTGCTGTTCCAGGCCGTGACGCTGCCCGTCGAGTTCGATGCCAGCCGCCGCGCGCTGAAGGCGCTCTCGGCCTCGGGAGAGATGGAGATGGAGGAGCTCGGCGTCGCGCGCGGCGTGCTGAAGGCCGCCGCGCTGACCTATGTCGCCGCGCTTGCCTCGTCGCTGCTCAGCCTGCTGCGCCTCATTATCATAGCCTCGGGCTCGAGAGGCCGCCGCAGATGAACGCCCGCGGTGCCGCACTCCGGACGCTGTGCCGCATGCAGGCGTCCGGAGGCTACTCAAATCTCACACTTGACGCCGTCCTGAGACGGGACGACATACCCGACCCCCGCGACCGCGCCCTGCTTACGACGCTAGTCATGGGGGTCGTTCAGCGTCAGACGACGCTGGACTATTACCTCGACCAGCTGATAACGCCCGGAACCCGCCTTGAGGACGAGGTGCGCGTCATACTGCGGCTCGGGCTGTACCAGCTGATGTATCTCGACAGAATTCCGGCGCACGCCGCCGTCAGCGAGACCGTCGACCTCGCGCCGCGACGTGCGGCGGGACTTGTCAACGCCGTGCTGCGCGCCTATCTGAGGCGCGGGGCGGAGATAGCGCTGCCCGACCCCGGGCGTGACGGCGTCGCGGCGTGGCTGTCTGTGAAATATTCGTTTCCCGCGGCGCTGTGCGAGCGGCTGCTCTGTGACTACGACGCGGCGCGGCTCGACGCCATGCTCTCGGCCATGAGCCGCGAGCCGGAACTGACTCTGCGGGTCAACACGCTGAGCTGCAGCCGCGAGGACTACCTCGGGCGGCTGCGAGAGACACCGGAGATAGGCGACGCCGCCCGCCCCACGCCGCTCTCCGACGCGGGAATACTGCTGCCGAGCACCACCGTCCCGGCGCTTCCGGGCTTTGAGGAGGGCGATTTTATCGTCCAGGACGAGGCGTCGCAGCTGTGCGTCGCCGCGCTCGACGCGCGCCCCGGCATGCGGGTGCTCGACATATGCTCCGCCCCCGGCTCCAAGAGCTTCGGGGCCGCCATGCACATGAAAAATGAGGGGCGCATCACCTGCTTTGATCTGCACGCAAGCAAGCTGTCGCTCATCGAGCGGGGAGCCGCGCGGCTCGGTATCGGCATCATAGACACCGCCGCGGCGGACGGGCGGGTGTTCATCCCCGCGCTTGAGGGAGCGGCCGACCGCGTGCTGTGCGACGCGCCATGCTCGGGCTACGGCGTCATGGCCAAAAAGCCCGAGATACGCCACAAAAACCCCGCCGACTCGTCCGGGCTGCCGGATATTCAGCTCGCCATACTCGACAACTGCTCGCGCTACGTGCGTGAGGGCGGCGTGCTGGTCTACTCGACCTGCACAGTCCTTCGCGCCGAGAACGAGGGCGTGCGGGAGCGTTTTCTCGCCGCGCACCCCGAGTTTGCGCCCGAGCCGTTTTGCCTCGGGTGTGGCGGGGAGGTCGACGCGCCGTCGGGCGACATAGCGCTCGCCCCCGACACACACGGAACCGACGGCTTTTATATCGCTAAATTCAGACGGCAGACGTCAGTTTGATGGCCGTCGGGGAGAAACAATGCCAGATAACGTAACCAATAGCTCATTTTTGCCCGTCAGCGCCGCCGAGATGGCCGAGCGCGGCTGGGACGCGCCCGATTTTGTCTACGTCTGCGGCGATGCTTACGTCGACCACCCCTCGTTCGGCGCGGCGCTCATCTGCCGCGTGCTTGAGAACGCGGGCTTCCGCGTCGCCATGCTCGCGCAGCCGAATTTCCGCTCGGCTGACGATTTCCGCCGCTTCGGCTGTCCGCGACTGGGCTTTCTCGTCAGCGCCGGCAACATAGACTCCATGGTGGCGCATTACACCGTCGCCAAAAGACGCCGCGGCTACGACTACTACTCGCCCGGCGGCAAGACGGGGCTGCGTCCCGACCGCGCCTGCATAGTCTACACCAACCGCATTCGCGAGGCGTGGGGCGACGTGCCCGTCATTCTCGGCGGGCTGGAGGCGTCGCTGCGCCGGTTTGCCCACTACGACTACTGGGACGACCGCGTCCGCGCGTCGGTGCTCGTCGACTCGGGCGCAGACCTCTTGACATACGGCATGGGCGAGAACATAATCCTCCGCCTCGCCGAGCTGCTCGACCGCGGCGTCCCGATACATAAAATCCGCGACCTGCGCGGCACTGTCTGGCTCGGGCGTGAGGGCGACCGCGTGCACTACCCGGTTGTCGAGACCTTCGATTTCGACCGCCTCGCCCGCGATAAGCAGTACTACGCGCGCGCCTTTGCCGTGCAATACAACAACCAGGACGCCGTCTACGGCGGAGCCATCGCCGAGCGCTATTCGGGCGGGCGGCTGCTCGTCGCCAACCCGCCCATGCCGCCGCTCGAGCGCGAGGAGCTGGACCGCGTCTACGCGCTGCCCTTTGTGCGCGACTACCACCCGTCCTACAAAAAGGCGGGCGGCGTGCCCGCGATTGAGGAGGTAAAATTCTCGATTACGCACAACCGCGGCTGCTTCGGCGCCTGCGCGTTTTGCGCCATCGCCTACCATCAGGGACGGTCGGTGCGCTCGAGAAGCATCGAGAGCTGCGTCGCCGAGGCCGAAAAGCTGGCCCGGCTCGAGGGGTTCAAGGGGTACATTCACGACGTCGGCGGCCCGACGGCGAATTTCCGTCAGCCCGCCTGCCAAAAGCAGCTGAGCGCGGGCGTCTGCCCCGGCAGACGCTGCCTGACGCCGAAGCCGTGCAAGAATCTCGTCGTCGACCACTCGGAGTACGTCGAGCTGCTGCGCCGCATCGAGGCCGTGCCCGGCGTCAGGCGCGTTTTCATCCGCTCGGGCATACGCTACGATTACATGATGCTAGACAAGAGCGACGCCTTCTTCCGCAAGCTGGTGCGCGATCACGTCAGCGGTCAGCTCAAGGTCGCGCCCGAGCATTGCTCCGACCACGTGCTCGCCTGCATGGGCAAGCCGGATTTCTCGGTCTTCAACCGCTTCCGCGCCAAGTATTTCAAGCTGTGCGCCGCCGCGGGCAAGGAGCAGTACCTCGTGCCCTATCTCATGTCCTCGCACCCCGGCTCGACGCTCGGGGACGCGGTCGAGCTGGCGTACCAGCTGAAGCAGGATCACGTCGCGCCCGAGCAGGTTCAGGACTTCTATCCCACGCCCGGCACGGCGTCGACGGTCATGTACTACACCGGAATCGACCCGTTTTCGGGCGAGAAAATCTACGTCGCCGACGAGCACGAGAAGCGCCTCCAGCGCGCCCTGCTCCAGCCGACGCGCCCCGAAAACGCGCCGCTCGTGCGCGAAGCGCTCCGCCGCATCGGCCGCGAGGATCTGATCGGCTACGACAAGGACTGCCTGATAAGGCCGTCCAAGGACGACGAGCCGGGCGGAGGCAGAGGGCAAGGCGGACGGCAGAGTGGACAGAGGAATGACAGGCAAGATGCCCGGCAAGGCGGACAACGGGGCGGACAGCCACAGAGTCGTCAGCCGGGGCATGCACAGCCTCGCCCACAGGGGCAGGGCAAAAAGGCCGCCGCGCGAGACGGAAGCCCGAGAAATCAGGGAGGCGGAAAGAGCCCTGCGTCGAGGTCGAACGGCGGCAGACCCGGCACCACAAAGAGCGGCGGACGCAAAAACGGCGGCCGACGCTGAAATATCAAAAAATCGGCAGGGGGTACGGCATTCAAAGCTGTACCCCCTGCTGCGTTTTTACGGTCATAAATGCGTCCGTAATGCAGATCTGAGGGACAGATGCGATTTTTTTGAAATTTAGTATTGACAACTAAAAAAAGTTGTGGTATTATAGTAGAGCGGTTTTGGAACCGTCATATGCGAGTGTAGTTCAATGGTAGAATTCCAGCCTTCCAAGCTGGCCGCGTGGGTTCGATTCCCATCACTCGCTCCATATGTGCCTTTAGCTCAGTTGGATAGAGCAACTGCCTTCTAAGCAGTAGGTCGAGGGTTCGAATCCCCCAAGGCACGCCAT
>CAVIBA010000039.1:1870-13765 GCA_963640785.1 Bulleidia sp. | reverse complement strand
TAGTAGGACTCCCGAACGTAGGCAAGAGTACGCTGTTCAACGCGCTGACAAACGCCCGTGCGGAGTCGGCCAACTACCCCTTCTGCACAATCGACCCGAACGTCGGCGTCGTTCCGGTGCCGGACAAGCGTCTTGACGTGCTGGCACAGATGTACAACCCCGAAAAATATACACCGGCAACCGTTGAGTTCGTCGACATCGCGGGACTCGTTCGCGGCGCGTCGCACGGCGAGGGACTCGGCAATAAGTTCCTTTCGCATATACGCGAGGTCGACGCAATAGTGCACGTCGTCCGCTGCTTCGAGGACGGAAATATCATTCACGTCGAGGGCTCGGTCGACCCGCTCCGTGACCTCGAGATCATCGATATGGAGCTCATCTTCTCCGATATGGAGATGATCGAGCGCCGCCTCGACCGCACACGTAAGTTGGCTAAGAACGACCGCTCGCTCGCAGCCGAGCTCGACGTGCTCGAGCGCGTCTGCGCCGCCCTCTCTGAGGGTAAGTGCGCCCGCTCGGTCGGGCTCTCCGAGGACGAGCGCGCCCTGCTCGCCGACTCGCCCCTGCTCACACTCAAGCCCATAATCTACGTTGCCAACGTCTCCGAGGACGACGCAGGCGACCCGAGCGGCAACCCCTATTACCATAAGCTGTGCGAGCGCGCCGAGAGCGAGGGCGCAGAGGTCATCGCCGTCTGCGCACAGATCGAGGCGGAAATCGCAGAGCTCGAGCCCGAAGAGAAGGTCGCCTTCCTCGCCGACCTCGGCATAGAGGAGTCGGGTCTCGACCGCCTCATCCGCTCGAGCTACGCGCTGCTCGGCCTTATCAGCTACCTCACCGCAGGCCCCAAGGAGGTCCGCGCGTGGACCATCACCCGCGGCACCCGCGCGCCGCAGGCGGCAGGTAAAATTCACAGCGACTTCGAACGCGGCTTCATCCGCGCCGAGATCGTCAGCTTCGACGACCTCGTCAGAGTCGGCAGCATGACCGCAGCCAAGGAGGCGGGCCTCATACGCTCCGAGGGCAAGGATTACGTCATCAGGGACGGCGACGTCGTGCTGTTCCGCTTCAACGTCTGATGCGTATGCGTCGGAAAAAGCACGGCGCGGAACGGATCGCCGCCTGTGCCGACCTCTTGATTGCCGATCCCACGATGCTTGCCGCAAACCCGCAGGCGCCGTTCCCCGAGGAGCGCCCGCTCGGCCTTGAAATCGGGTGCGGAAAGGGCTCGTTCGCCTGCGGACTCGCCGCAAAGGAGCCCGGAATCAACCTCATCGCCATCGAACGCGTGCCGGATGTCGCCTGCCTCGCGCTGGAGCGCGCCGCGGCCGACCGCGAAAACCGCCCCGGCGATAACCTGCGATTTGTCATCGGCAACGCGCAGAACCTCGCCGAATGGTTCCCGCCGCACTCGCTCGAGCGCATTTACCTCAATTTCAGCGACCCGTGGCCGAAGTCAGGCTACGCCAAGCGCCGCCTGACACACGCAGGTTTTCTCGAAATGTACCGCGGCGTGCTGCGCCCCGGCGGCAGACTGTGCTTCAAGACCGATAACGTCGGCCTGTTCGAGTTCAGCCTCGAGCAGTTCGCGGCGGCGGGACTTACCGTCGAGTTCGAGACCCGCGACCTGCACCACTCACCTTACGCCGAGGGCAATATCATGACCGAATACGAAGCCTCGTTCACCGCGCAGGGCGTACCGATCAACGCCGCTGTTGTTATTTTCTGAATAACGGGAAGGTAGAAAAATGCTCAAAGATTTAGTGCAAAAAAACAGGAGCTACCGCTCCTTTGATCCCGAGCGCGCCGTGGCGCGCGAGGAATTGCTCGAATTTGTCGACATCGCGCGGCAGACCTCGTCCAGTCGCAATATACAGCCGCTCAAGTACCGTCTGGTCTGCACGCCCGAGGAGTGCGCAAAGGTGCTCCCGCTGACGGCGTGGGCGGGACGGCTCAAGAACGTCAAGCTCCCGCCAGAGGGCCACGCGCCGACGGCATACATAGTCGTCTGCTGCGACATGACCATCGCCGAGACTATCACGACCTTCCTGCGTGACGTCGGCATAGTGGCTCAGACTATACTGCTCGCGGCTACCGAGGCGGGACTCGGCGGCTGCATGGTCGGCAGCTTCGACCGCGACAAGCTGCACTCCGCGCTGAACATCCCCGAGACCAGCATGGTGATGCTTGTGCTTGCCCTCGGCAAGCCGGACGAGCGCGTCGCGCTGGTCGAGGCGCAGGGGCACGATGTCGCTTACTACCGCGCCGACGGCTGCCACTACGTCCCTAAGCGCCCGCTTAAGGACATTATACTCTAATGAAGGAAAAAATGCAAAGCAAGGATACAGCCTCCGAGAGCTCCGGCGTCCTGCTTGTCGACAAGCCGTCGGGGCTGACCTCGCATGACGTCGTCAACCGCGTGCGCCGGGCGTTCGGGATACGGCGGGTCGGTCACACCGGCACGCTCGACCCCATGGCGACGGGACTGATCGTCGTGCTCGTCGGGCGCGCGGCCAAGGCGGCGGAGTACATAGTCTGCCACCGCAAGCGCTACGAGGCGGTGCTGCGTCTGGGGCTTACGACCGATACAGAGGACATCACCGGCAAGACGCTGACCGAGCACGCGGGCGCACTTCCCACGCCCGAGCGCGTGAAGGAGGTCTGCGGACATTTCCGCGGCGAGATAATGCAGGTGCCGCCCATGTACAGCGCGCTGAAGGTCGGCGGGCGCAAGCTGGTGGACATCGTGCGGTCGGGCGGCGAGGTCGAGCGCCAGCCGCGCTCCATCACGATTTACGGCCTTGACTGCGAGCCGTCCGGGTCGCCGTCCGACTACCGTCTTTCGGTCGACTGCTCGGCGGGGACGTACATCCGGACGCTGTGCGCCGACATCGGAGTCGGGCTGGGCTGTGGCGGCGTGATGGCGGGCCTGCGGCGCGTGAGCGTCGGCAATTTTGATGTATCGGAGGCGCTGTCGCCCGTAGCGTTTGACTCAATGACGCGTGCCGAGCTCGAGGCGCGCCTGCTTTCGGCCGAGACGCTTTTTGCCGACTGTCCGGCTGTGGTGCTGCCGCCGTTTTTCGAACGGCTGTGCCGTTCGGGCTGTGAAATTTACCAGCGCAAGCTGGGGACAGCGCTCCCGCCCGGCACGCGAGTGCGTTTATGCGCTGCGGACTCGCACTTTTTCGCCCTCGGCGAGGTCGGCGACTACCCCGACGGAACGGCTATCAAGGCGATTAAGCTGTTTGAAGTGTAGTGGAGCCGGGGTGTGGGCGTATTGCATATGCCTGTGTGCTGATTACAATGTTTTGTGCGGTTTCTGCCGGTAAATCCGGTGGAGGCCGCTTTTTTATAAATAAGTTCTTTAGCCTTGGCGTGTCTTGCCGGATGTTCAGAACTCCTTCAGCATACAGTCATATGCAATATGCCTCACCATCCCCGCAATTCACTGTCCCTAAAACCGTACAACGCACTCCGAATCACCATTTTGCCATTGACAAATCGACTCCGTTATGGCATACTTTTATCGTCCCCATATCAGTACAGTAAAGGAAAGGAGCCTGCCATGTCAAACAAACTCAAGATACTCTATCTCATGAAAATACTCCTCGATCGCACCGACGACGACCATAGCCTCACTATGCCCGAGCTCATCTCGGCGCTCGGCGAGTACGGCATCGAGGCCGAACGCAAGAGCCTGTATGCCGACATCAGCGCTCTGCGCGAGTACGGCATCGACATCGAGACCCGGCGCGGCAAGAGCGTCGGCTACTACGTCGCGAACCGCCTGTTCGAGCTGCCCGAGCTTAAGCTGCTGGTCGACGCGGTTCAGTCCTCGCGCTTCATCACCACAAAAAAGAGCAACGAGCTCATAAAAAAGCTGTCTAGCCTCGCCTCGGGCTATGAGGCGATGCAAATGCGGCGGCAGGTTTACGTCGCCAACCGCATCAAAACGCACAACGAGAGCATTTATTACAACATCGACGCCCTGCACAGCGCCATTCTGCGCTCCAGCCGCATAACCTTTCAGTATTTCGACTGGACGCCGGACAAGACACGCGCTCTGCGCCACGACGGCCACCTATACGATGTCAGCCCCTGGGCGCTGACGTGGGACGATGAAAATTACTACCTAATCGCCTACGATTCCGCCGTCGGCGACATAAG
This sequence comes from Bulleidia sp., assembly GCA_963640785.1. GTDB lineage: Bacteria > Bacillota > Clostridia > Oscillospirales > CAG-272 > UMGS1002. Next base: position 9,598 of record CAVIBA010000039.1, on the reverse strand, counting down.
GCACTACCGCGTCGACAAAATGCTGCGCATCACCGCGACCGGTCAGCCTCGCGACGGCCGCGACAAGTTCCGCGACTTCGACGTGGCCGTCTATTCCAGCCGCACCTTCGGCATGTTCGGCGGGCAGCTCGAGTGTGTGGTGCTCGACTGTGTCGACGAGCTTGTCGGCGTGATAATCGACCGCTTCGGGCAGGACGTTACCATCGTCCGCCGCGAGGGGCACTTCGAGACGACGGTCAACGTCATGGTGTCGCCCATGTTTCTCTCGTGGGTGGTCAGCTTCGGCGGGCGCATGAAGATACTGTCGCCCGGAACGGTCAAAAACGCCATGGCCGAGCTCTGCAACTCGACCATGGCGACGTTGAATTGAGGCGCGCCGCGCAATTTCGGCGGGCTCCGGTATTCGGTTTTACATGAGCGGCGCGCACAGGCGCAGGATGCTGTGCCAGACGCGCACGAAAAAGTTATCCCGGCAGTCCTCAAGCGTGATTTCCTGGCACTCCTCGAGTGTGGTCAGGTAGTCGCGCTTTATTTCGGCGACGGCAGGCGAGCCGTAGAGGCAGGCACCGCACTCGAAGTTGGTGTAGAGGCTGCGGAAATCGAGGTTTGTGGTGCCGACGGTCGCGACGCAGTCGTCGGACACAAAGGTTTTGGAGTGGATGAAGCCCTTGGAGTACTCGTATATCCGCACTCCGGATGCGATGAGGTCGCGGTAATACGACCGCGTTGTCGAGTGGACGAGCCGCTTATCGGGTGTATGCGGGGTGATTATGCGGACGTCGACGCCGCTTTTTGCGGCGAGCGACAGCGCGGAAATCATACTGTCGTCGACGATGAGGTAGGGCGTGCTGATGTAGACGTAGTCGCGGGCGTGGTCGAGTATATGCAGATAGACGTGCTCACCGACGTTTTCGTCGTCCATCGGGCTGTCGCAGTAAGGCTGGACGAAGCCGAGGCCGCCGTCCGGCACCATGAGGGCAGGGAAGGACTGCGGCATATATTGACTAAAATCTTCGTCAATCTGATCGGCTTTATCGCCCGTGCGGCGGGTCAGCGACCACATTTCTAGGAACATAAGCGTCATGCTCCAGGCCGCGGGGCCGCGGAGCACGACTGCGGCGTCCTTCCAGTGCCCGAACCGGGGGCGGGCGTTGATGTACTCGTCCGACAGATTGACGCCGCCTGTGAAGGCGACGACGCCGTCGATGGAGACGATTTTGCGGTGGTCGCGGTTGTTCTGCATGGTGGAAAGCGCGGGGCGGAAGGGGTTGAATACGGTGCACTTTATGCCGTAGCTGCGGAGAGTTTCGGGGTAGTTTTTGGGCAGTGTGAGGAAGCAGCCGACGTCGTCGTACAGCACGCGGACCTCGACTCCCTCGGCGACCTTTTCGCGGAGTATATCGAGGATGGTGTCCCACATGAGTCCCTCGTGAATGATGAAATATTCAAGGAAGATATAGCGTTTTGCCTTTTTCAGCTCGCGCAGCAGGCAGTCGAATTTTTCCTCGCCGGGGGAGAGGTAGACCGCCTCGGTATCGGGGTAGACGGGAAATCCGGCGAAGTCGCGCAGATAGCGTATTTGTGTCAGCTGGCGGGGGTCGGAGTCGGCGGCACGCTTAAAGGCGTCGTCCGTCACGCCGTCGAGACCATACATTGGCCGCGTTATGTCCGACAGCTGATCCTGGCGGCGATTGAGCCGCCTCGACGAGCTTTGCATACGAATGAACAGATAAAACAGTCCACCAAACAACGGGAACAGCAAAATGACGAAAATCCACGTCATTTTGTACGCTCCTTTTTTGCGCCGTGTCAGTATGCACAGCGACACGACCAAGCTGACCACCGTCAGGACGGTTCTGATGACGGTGTAGTATTTGCTCCACGCGATAACGCTGTAAATTATGAACGCCAGCTGCGCGATTATCAGGAGCGCCACCACCAGCCGACGGCGAAGGACAACCCTATACCATTTTCTGTTCAATACTTTTTACCTCTCGTTTTTTCTGTTCGTAAGTACTTCTATTGTACTATATTTCGACAACAAATTCAAGTGGTTAATTAAATTTAAGAAAGGGTGTTGCGCGCTCTGCGGAGCGCGACCAACGCCACACGGCGTTGGATCCGTCCCGGCGTCCTACAGACTTTAACCCGTCCTTTTTTGAAAGTTTTTGCGGGTTCCAAGGGGGCTTTTTTTTAAAAAGCCCCCTTGGCGGTGTCTGGGGCGGCGCCCCAGATGCTTCACAGACAAAACCCCCGCCGCTGTGCAGCGGCGGGGATTGTGGTCAATTTTCGTATTTTTCGTCGATGTTAAGGGAGGCGATGGTGGCCTCGTCGAAGTAGTCGAGCGGATCGACGTAAACGCCGCCGACGGTCATTTCGAGGTGCAGATGGGGTTCCTCACCGATCTCGACCATGGCGCTGTTGCCGACGTTTCCTATCAGCTGCCCGGCTTTGACCTCGGCTCCGGCGGCGATGCCCTGCGCGGGAGTCTCACTGAGGTTGCGGTAGATGGTGTAGGTGTCGTCGCCGTGCTTGAGCGAGATGCAGTAGCCCATCTTGACGTCTTCAAATACCTGCGCTACGACGCCGTCGGCAGCGGCGTAGACGGGCGCGCCGGCCTCGGTTGCAATGTCAACGCCGAGGTGAACGCGATAGTCGCGCATGGTGTCCGACCAGACCTGCGCCGTCTCGCTGTGCCGCGCGCTCAGCGCGCCGCTGACCGGCAGCGCAAGCACAAACGGCGAGTCGGCAGACGCCGGGGTGACGGTCGTTGTGGGCTTCTCGGGGGTGGTCGTCGGAGCCTTGGTGTCAAGAGAGGGCTTGGTGGTGGAGATGTCGGGCTTGGACGGCGTCGTGACCTTGGGAGTCGAGGTTCCGTCGCCGCCGTTCTGGCGCTTGGAACGGTTGGCCGCAACGGTGATTGCGATTATCACCGCCAGCGAGACAAGCAGAGTTACCGCCGTAATGTATACTGCGCGGTTGGGCTTGAGTTTGCGAAAGAAATTTTTCAGCTTTTCCATTTGTTTGCTCCTTTTGCGTCCCTTGGACTTTCTTTTTCCTGAGGGTTTTTCTGCTCTTATTTTTGCCCGCGCAGACGCATTTATTCAGTTCAAACAAAAAATAGGAGTCAATTTGGAAAAACTGACGTAAAAATTATTTTGCAAACTCGCCGTAGGCGTATTGGCAGTCGTAAACGGGAGCGTAGCGGTCGGTTCCGTCGGCGCTGACGAGCACGTACCGCCCGCCCGACGCCGTCTCGGCGTAGCTGATAAGACAGAAGCGCGCCTCGGGCGTGTACCCTGTCTTGGCCGCGACCAGCTGCGCGTCGCCGAAGCGATCGGAGACCATGCGCGAGAAGGCCGTGCTGTAAAGCGTGAGACCGTCGGGGTGCTCGGTCGTCGAGGAGGTGGTGTAGCTGCGCGCCGACATGACAGTGCGGCAGATCTCGTTGTCCATGGCGCAGGCCATGATGGCCGCCATTTCGCGCGGGGTGGTGTAGTGGTCGCGGTCGTGCAGACCGCTCGCGTTGACAAAATGCGTGTTCTGAAGCCCCAGCTCGGCCGCCTTTTCGTTCATGAGCCGCACGAAATTATTCTCGCTGCCTGCGACGTATATCGCGAGCGTGCCGGTCGCGTCGGCGCCCGAGGGGAGCGCCGCGCCGTACATGAGGTCGAGCACCGTCACCCGCTCGCCGGGACCGAAGCCCGCACAGGAAGCCCCCACGGCGTAGGCGGCGTTCAGCACCGAGGCGTTGACATAGACGGCCGCGCTCATATCCTCGACCGCTTCGGCAGCCACGAGCAAAGTCATGACCTTGGTCATGGACGCGGGGTATATCCGCCGGTCGGCGTCGCGCTGCGCGACGTCAAGCCCGGTGTTGAGGTCGACGAGCAAAGCGTACTCGGCGTCAAGCCGCGAGGAGGCGAACGCCGCCGTCGCGCTGTCGGCGCGGGAGATGTAGCTCTTGACGTCGGGTTGGGCGGGAACGGCCTCCGGATCCGACGTACCGTATGCGGACGATGAGCCGGGGTGCTCGCTGTCGGCGCGCCTGTTGACGCCCGCTATCAGCATGACGGCCGTCAGCATGGCCACCATGAGGCAGGTCGCGCAGACAAGTATTCTGGTGAAAAATGATTCTCTTTGTTCCATTTATGTATTCCTTCGCGGATGTTTCGGCCGGGGGCTTTGTTTATGGCATTATTATAGCATTTTTCTCCAACGTTTGCAAGAGGCTTGCCGTTCGCCGCTTGACAGCAGGCGGCGGATGGTTTATAATGAATATCATATATCGCAATTTCGGAGGAGGGCAAAATGGAGCGTAAATTTCTGTCCGGCATGAGGCGGTTCCCGGCGGCGCTTTGGGCGCGGGGCGACCGTCCGCTTCTTCAGACGGTGCTCGCGCGCGTCTGCGTCGTGCTTGCCGCGCTGTCGCTTTTGTACGGGCTCGTGACGGGCATTTTTTGCGGCTTCGGCGTGTCGGGGCTGATAATCTGGCCGTTTGCGTCGGCGCTTCTGATACTGCTCTCGCTGTGGCTCGGCGACAAGCCGCCCTTCCGCCGTCTGCGGCGGCACCGCGCGGTGCGCGTGGCGGTCGCGCTGATATGCGCCGTCGTCGTGATATACTGCGCAGTCGTGCTAGGGCTGATAATTTCCGGCGCTGTCGCGGACGCGCCCGACGGACTTGACTACATAATTGTCCTCGGCGCAAAGGTCAACGGCGAAACGCCGTCGCTGGCGTTGCGCTGCCGCATTGATGCCGCACACGAATATCTCGAGGCAAATCCCGGCACCGTCGCGATACTTTCGGGCGGCAAGGGCGTCGGAGAGGGAATAAGCGAGGCTGAGGCCATGCGCCGGGAGCTTGTCCGGCGCGGGATTTCGGAGTCGCGGCTGGTGTGCGAGGACAAATCGACCTCAACCGAGGAAAATATCCGCTTCAGCTACGACAAAATGCCTGCGGGACGTCAGCGCGTCGGCATCGTGACCAACAATTTTCACGTCTGGCGGGCACTGCGCGTCGCCGCGCGGGCGGGGGAGCACGAGGTCAGCGGCATTTCCGCCGACTACCCGAACCTGCTGATAATAAACTACACGGTGCGCGAGCTGGTCACCGTCACCTTTTATCTTTTGACCGGAAAAATGTAAGGAAGTATCACATGAAAGCTCAGAGAGAATATCCGATGGTCACCGTCACGCCCAAGGGCGAGGCCGCCGCGCGGGCGGGGCACCCGTGGGTCTACGGTGAGGAGATTACAGGCACGGTCGGTGAGCCGCAGAACGGCGGGCTTGTCGACGTTGTGAGCGGACGCGGGGCCTATCTCGGGACGGGACTGTTCAGCGCGGCGAGCAAAATCCGCGTGCGCATACTGTCACGCAACGGCAACGACCGCTTTGACGACGCATTCTGGAGGCGTCGTCTGCGCTACGCGGTGGACTACCGCCGCACCGTCATGCGCGAGGATTTTGACGCCTGTCGCCTGGTTTTCGGCGAGGCGGACGGCCTACCGGGGCTGACTGTCGACCGTTATTCGGACATACTTGTGGCGCAGTTTCTGTCGTTCGGGCTGGACGCGCGGCGGCAGATGCTGATGCGCACGCTTGCTGACATACTCGAGGAGGGTGGCGACAGCGTGCGCGGTGTGTTCGAGCGGAGCGACGCTTTGCTGCGAGCCAAGGAGGGGCTTGAGTGCCGCACCGGCTGGATTGACATCGGACGACCCACGCCCGAATCGCCGCTCGTCGACATACGCGAGAACGGCATACTTTACACCGTCGATGTCGAGAACGGGCAGAAGACCGGCTTTTTCCTTGACCAGAAGTACAACCGCCGCGCTGTGGCGCGGCTCGCGCCCGGAATGCGGGTGCTTGACTGCTTTACGCACACGGGCTCGTTTGCGCTCAACGCGGCGGCGGGCGGCGCGGAGCACGTCTGCGCGGTCGATATTTCGCAGACTGCCGTCGACATGGCGGCGCATAACGCCCGTCGAAACGGTCTTGACGGGCGCATGGACTTTGTCTGCGCGGACGTTTTCGAGCTGCTGACTGGGCTGTGCGACTCGCACGAGCGGCCGTATGATTTTATAATTCTCGACCCGCCCGCCTTCACCAAGAGCCGCAAGACTGTCGACTCGGCGCAGCGCGGGTATTACGAGATCAACCGCCGTGCCATGCGTCTGCTGCCGCGCGGTGGCTATCTCGCGACGGCGTCCTGCTCGCACTTTATGGAGAACGCGCTGTTTGAGAAGATGCTGCGCCGTGCGGCAGCAGACGCGCAGGTCGAGCTGCGTCAGGTCGAGGTGCGCCAGCAGTCGCCGGATCACCCGGTGCTCTGGAATGTCCCCGAGACGGCGTATCTGAAGTTTTATATTTTTCAGGTAGTGTGATGGGGTGCGGGGTGAGGGCGTATTGCATATGCCCATGAGCGTAGTTAATTGAATTTTAAGTTTGCGGTTTCCGTTAGGATGCTCGGCGGAGACCGCTTTTTATATAAAAAGCGGTCTCCGCCGGCATTACCTACGGAAACCGCAAAAATCAATTTAGTTAGTCATAATCAGCATAGCCGCACCATCACACGTAGCTGAACAGCAACCTCTTCGAGTGATGATCCAGCTCGTCAAAGCAGGGAATCTCGTAGCGGTTATCGTTCGAGTCGCGGATGAGGACGCGCGAGGTGCCGTACAGCATCTTGATGTCGCTGTGACGGTTGCGTATGCGGAAGCCAATCTCGCCGCGGTCGGTCATGACGCGGAAGGTCAGCGAGCCGAACTTGTCCTCAACACTCAGCACCTGCGTGATGTGCGGAATCATGTAGTACTCCGCAAAGCACTTCTCAAGCGCCTCGCGTGAGGCGTCGTCCAGCCCGGACAGCTCCCTGACCACCGCGATCTCCTTCTCCTTGTTGTCAAGCAGGGAAACGTAACGGTCGGTGTCCGTCAGCGGAAACAGCCGACGCGGCTCAAGATCCTCGAAGACCTGCCCGTCGTCCATGACGAGCCGCACAAGATAGAGATCCGTGCGCTCAATGTGCCCGTTGGTTTTGTCAACATATATACGTGCCATCAGTCAAATCTCTCCTTTTCCTTGTCCTGCGCGACCTTGTCGGACATGGTCTGAATCTGAACCAGCCGGTAGTACTTGCCCTTCATAGCCATCAGCTCCTCGGGCGTTCCGCACTCTATTATCTCGCCGTTGTCGACAACGACAATCTTGTTCGCCTTGGAAAGCGTCGAGAGACGGTGCGCTATCATAATGGTCGTCCGGCCGCTGATAAGACGCTCAATCGCCTCCTGAATGAGGTGCTCGGTCTCGGAGTCGACGGACGCCGTCGCCTCGTCAAACACCAGTATAGAGGGGTTTTTGAGCACGGCGCGCGCGATGGATACGCGCTGCCTCTCACCGCCCGACAGTCCGACGCCGCGCTCGCCGAGCACCGAGTCGTAGCCGTCCGGCTGGCGGACGATAAACTCGTGCGCGTTGGCAATGTCAGCAGCGCGGATGACGTCGTCAACCGTGTACTTCTTGTCGCCGTAGGCGATGTTGTTGAATATGGTGTCGTGGAACATCATGGGCTCCTGCTGCACAAAGCCTATGCTCGAGCGGAAGAACTCCATGTCGATCTTTCGTATGTTGACGCCGTCAAGCAGAATCTTGCCCTCGTAGTGGTCGTAGTAGCGCAGAAACAGGTTGACAAGCGTCGATTTTCCCGAGCCCGTCGTGCCGACGATACCG
>CAVIBA010000039.1:0-1860 GCA_963640785.1 Bulleidia sp. | reverse complement strand
CGATACCGACTATGTCGCCGGGCTCGATTTTGAGGTTTATGTTCTTGAGCACCTTCTTGGTGCGGTCGAACGAGAAGGAAACGTTGCGGAACTCGATGGCTCCCTTGACCTCGGGCAGCGTGTGACCCTTGCCGAAGTTGTGCTCGGGCTCGGCGTCGAGTATGTCAAAAATGCGCTCGGCCGAGGACAGCGCGTTCTGGTAGGAGTCGTTGAGGTTGGCGAAGAAGTTGACCGGCTCGTAGAACATCGAAGCGTAGGAGATGAAGGAGACAAGCAGACCGACCGACAGCGTGCCCGACGCCGTCGTTGCGCCGATAACAGCCATACCGCCGAGCATCCAGATAACAACCGAGCCGAAGCTGACAAAGCAGTTAACGACGGCGGGGTAAATGTTGAGTATCTTGCCCGCCTTGATGTCGGTCTCGTACCACTCCTCGTTTTTCTGCTCGAACATCTCGGTCGCGTTCTGCTCGTTGGTGAACGACTTGATGACGCGGATGCCGGGGATGGTGTCGGTCAGCACCGAGGAGACGGCCGCCCAACGCCGCCAGATGCGGCGATAGAAGGGCGCGATTTTCTTGGAGAATATGCGCGCGCCGATGGCGACAAAGGGCACGGGAATAAGCGAATATATCGCCAGCCGCCAGTTCATGACCAGCATTATAACGATGATACCCACCATCTTGAAGAACTGCACCACAACCTCCTGCGTGATACGCAGCATGAAGGATTGGAGCGTCGAGCTGTCGCCTGCGATGCGGTTGATGACGGAGCCGGTGGAGGTCTTGTCGTAAAAGCGCATGGGCAGGTGCTGGGCGTGCTCGTACACGTCGTCGCGCAGCGACTTGACTATGCGGTCGCCCGCCTTACGCAGATAGTAGCCGCGCACGGCGCCGAGGCCGTAGCGTACTATGTAGATGGAGGCGAGCATGATTCCGATGAGAATCAGGCTGTTCTCAACGTTGAAATCCCACACGCCGAACAGCTTGATGGGCGTGTCGGCGACGTTGCCCGAGACGAGAATGTCGTCGACGAGCGTGCGCGTCAGGAAGGGCGGGACGAGCGCGAGCGCCGTCGTGATAATCGATATGATGACGGAGAAGACAAGCACTGAAACCTCGGGCTTCATGTACTTTGAGAGCCGCGCGATGATTTTACGCTTGCTCTCGCAGTTGATGCACTTGACGCCGGGGGCTGACAGCGTGCGCCCGCACTTGGGACAGACGGACAGTTGCTTTTCGTAGGTCGCCTCGATGCTGCCGAGCGCCTCGTCAAGCGGTGTGCCGTCGCGGATCGCCTTAACGAAGTAAACGGCGGCGTCACAAAGCGCTGCTACCGCAAAAGTGAAGCGGTAAACATCCTTTGTCTCGCCACCGTCAAACCGGACACGCATAACGCCGTTGCCGTACATTCGTTTGTTATATATTTCCTTAACGTCGGAAATACGATAAGAACAGCTTCGTTCGTCCGAATCAAAGCTGTAGGTGAAGAAGCTCTCGGCGCAGACAGCCAGAGCCACATGCGAATAATGTGCCTTGTCGGAAATATCGCCGACAATGGTAAATAAAATAGGTCCGTCCGCGCCTGCGGCGGCGTTCAGTCGTTCTGTCAGCTCGGGCTTAAGCTGCCGATTGATCAGAGTATCCATACCGTCCTCCGTATTTCGGATGATTTTTTGCGGGGTTGAAAGTTACGTTATTGTATCATAAACCGGCGCATAAGTCAACTGCAAAAAGTGGTCACATTGCTGGTTCTGACGTCAATACGACAGGGTTTGTTGTCTATTTTGACGATACGCCCCGACGTGTACATTTGTCAATGATGTGAGACCAAAAAGTTAAAAAAATAATTGTTAAGTTA
>CAVIBA010000038.1:7234-14120 GCA_963640785.1 Bulleidia sp. | reverse complement strand
TAACTTAACAATTATTTTTTTAACTTTTTGGTCTCACATCATTGACAAATGTACATTTTTGAAAAATTCAGAAAAAATTTGCTTGAAACTGCATTAACAACAACTCCCCAAAGGCATACGCCCTTGGGGAGTTGTTTATTTATCTTACAGCCCGCGCTTCACATACGTGGTGTGGAGCAGCTCGTGAGCCTTATGGCTGTTGGGCTCGCCGAGGAAGTCGGCGTAAAGCTCTCTGACAGCGGGGTTCTCGTGGGACAGGCGCAGGGGCATATCCTTATCGAGGTTGTAAAGCACTGCCGCGCGCTTAGCCTGGACGTTAACCTTCATGCGGGTCGCGCCGTCGACGATGGGCTGACCGCCGCCGTTGACACAGCCGCCGGGGCAGCACATGATCTCGATGAACTGGTAGTTCTTCTCGCCGCTCTTGACAGCGTCAAGCAGATTTGCCGCGTTCTTGAGGCCAGACGCAACAGCGATGTTGAGCGTAACGCCGGCGACCGTGTAGGACGCTTCCTTCCAACCGTCGGTTCCGCGGACGTCGACAAAGTCGAGCTTCTCGGGGTTCTTGCCGGTCAGAGCGAATACAGCGGTACGCAGAGCAGCCTCCATAACGCCGCCGGTAGCACCGAAGATAACGCCGGCGCCGGTGGAAATACCGAGCGGCGCGTCAAACTTCTCCTCGGGCAGGCTGTTGAAATCAATGCCTGCGCGGCGGATCATGCGTGCGAGCTCGCGTGTGGTGAGCGCGATGTCGACGTCGGCGACGCCTGCGGCGGCCTGGTCGTCACGCTTAACCTCAAACTTCTTGGCGGTGCACGGCATAACCGACACGCTGACTATGTCCTTGGGATCCCAGCCCATCTTCTGTGCGTAGTAGGTCTTGATGACCGCGCCCAGCATCTGTTGAGGCGATTTGCAGGTGGACAGGTTCTCGGTGAACTCGGGATAGTAGTGCTCGCAGAACTTAACCCATCCGGGCGAGCAGGAGGTAATCATGGGAAGCGTTCCGCCGTTCTTGAAGCGGGACAGGAACTCGTTTGCCTCCTCCATGATGGTGAGGTCGGCGCCGAAGTCGGTGTCAAACACATTGGCAAATCCGAGGCGACGCAGCGCGGCGACCATCTTACCCTCGCCGTCGGTTCCGATAGGAGCGCCGAATTCCTCGGCGATACCGGCTCTGACTGAGGGAGCGGTCTGCACTACAACATGCTTGGTCTCATCGGCAAGCGCCTCAAAGACCTTATCTGTCTCGTCGACCTCGTGGAGCGCGCCAGTCGGGCAGGCTTCGATGCACTGTCCGCAGTTGACGCAGGAGGTGCTGGCGAGAGGAGCGTTGAATGCGCAACCGATAGCCGTGTCAAATCCACGGTTGTTAGCGCCGATGACGCCGATTCCCTGCACCTTTGCGCAAGTTGCGGAGCAGCGGCGGCACAGCACGCACTTGCTGTTGTCGCGAACGATGGAGAGCGATGACTCGTCCTTGACGGACTCGGTCATCTCGCCAGCAAAGCGGCTGTCCTCAACGCCGTAGTCAAGGCACAGCTTCTGAAGCTCGCAGCTGGTGCTGCGGATGCAGGAAAGGCAGTGCTTGTTGTGGTTGGAGAGCAACAGCTCGAGGTTCATCTTTCTCATCTGACGAACCTTGGGCGTGTTGGTGAATATCTCGGTGCCGTCGCGCTCAATGGGGTAGACGCAGGCGGTCACGGGGCCACGCGCACCCTTGATTTCCACAAGGCAGAGACGGCAAGCGCCTATCTCGTTGATGTCCTTGAGGTAGCAAAGGGTGGGTATTTCAATATTAGCCATTCTGGCGGCTTCGAGCACGGTAGTTCCATAGGGGACCGAATAATCGCTGCCGTTAATCTTTATGTTGAGCATTTTGGTTTCCATCTTTTCTTCCCCTTTCTTACTTCTTGGAAATAGCGTTGAACTTGCAGCTGTCAATACAAGCACCGCACTTGACGCACTTCTCGGACGCGATGGTCATGGAAGGCAGCTTGTGACCGGGAGCCACGTAGGTTGTCTTGGAGATAGCCTCTGCGGGGCAGTTCTTTGCGCACTTGCCGCAGCCTATGCACTTCTCGGGATTGATGGAGTAGCGCAGCAGCTTCTTGCAGACGCCTGCCGGGCAGGTCTTATCCACGATGTGGGCGATGTACTCGTCCTTGAAGTAACGAAGGGTGGAGATAACGGGGTTAGGCGCAGTCTGGCCGAGCCCGCAGAGAGAAGCGCTCTTGATGTAGTTGCACAGCTCTTCCATTCTCTCGATGTCTTCCATCTCGCCGTTACCGGAAATGATCTTGTTGAGTATCTCAAGCAGACGTCTCGTACCGACGCGGCAGGGCGTGCACTTACCGCAGGACTCGTCGACCGTGAACTCAAGGAAGAAGCGGGCGATGTCGACCATGCAGGTGTCCTCGTCCATAACGATAAGTCCGCCGGACCCCATCATGGAGCCGATGGCAAGCAGGTTATCGTAGTCGATAGGCGTGTCAATGAGCGACGCGGGAATGCATCCGCCGGAAGGACCACCCGTCTGAGCGGCCTTGAACTTCTTGCCGTTGGGAATACCGCCGCCGATTTCCTCGATGATTTCGCGGAGTGTGGTTCCCATAGGAACCTCCACGAGACCGGTGTTTGTAATCTTGCCGCCGAGTGCGAACACCTTGGTGCCCTTGGACTTTTCAGTACCCATGGAGGCGAACCACTGTGCGCCCTTCAGAATGATCTGAGCGACGTTTGCGTAGGTCTCGACGTTGTTAAGAATTGTGGGCTTGCCGAACAGACCCTTGACCGCCGGGAACGGAGGACGGGGACGCGGCTCGCCGCGGTTACCCTCGATAGAGACCATCAGCGCGGTCTCCTCACCGCAGACGAACGCGCCTGCTCCGAAGCGGAGGTTGATGTCAAAGCTGAAATCGGTTCCGAAAATGTTCTTACCGAGCAGGCCGTACTCTCTTGCCTGCTTGATAGCAATGTTCAGACGGTGGATAGCGATAGGATACTCCGCACGGACGTAAATGAAGCCCTCGTCAGCGCCGATGGCATAGCCCGCAATGGCCATAGCCTCAAGCACTGCGTGCGGGTCGCCCTCGAGCACGGAACGATCCATGAACGCTCCGGGGTCGCCCTCGTCAGCGTTGCAGCAGACGTACTTCTTGACGTTGCCACGGTTGCCCGACGCAAACCTCCACTTAAGACCCGTGGGGAATCCTGCGCCACCGCGTCCGCGAAGACCGGAATCAAGAATGGTCTGAATGACCTCGTCCGGGGTCATTTCGGTAAGTACCTTGGCGAGTGCGGCGTAACCGTCGACTGCTATGTATTCGTTTATATCCTCAGGATTGATAACACCGCAGTTGCGCAGCGCGACGCGGTGCTGCTTCTTGTAAAACTGAGTCTCGGAAAGAGACGTGACCGCGTGGTGGTCGCCGCTCTTCTCGTGATATTCGAGACGGGTGACGGGGCGACCCTTGAGTAGGTGCTCCTCAACTATCTCGGGAATATCCGCGGGAGTTACCATGCTGTAAAAAGTACCGTCCGGGTAGACAATCATGACCGGGCCGAGGGCGCAAAGTCCGAAGCAACCGGTGGTAACGACCTTTATTTCATCACTGAGCCCTTTGGCATTCAGTTCTTTTTCAAGCGCTTCTCTAAGTGCGGCACTGCCGGAAGACGTGCAGCCGGTACCTCCGCAGATCAGAACATGTGAGCGTATCATTTGATATATATCCTCCTTGAAATTTCCTGTCGATTACTGTTTGTTGTTGCCAATGGTGTACTGCTCAACGATCTGACCGCCCTTCAGGTGCTTCTCAACGACCTCGGCAGCCTTGTCGGCCGTCATCTTGACATATGTGACCTTATCCTTGCCGTCCTCGAATATTTCGACAACCGGCTCATACTGGCATATACCGATGCAGCCTGTCTGCGACACCGTCACCTTATCGGTAAGGCCTGCCTCACTGACCTTTTCAACAAAAACCGAAAGCACAGGGCGCGCGCCTGCTGCGATACCGCAGGTAGCCATACCTACGACGACACGGATCTGTCCCGAACCTTCACGGATGGATACCTTGTCCTTCATTTTTTCTCTGATTGCCGCGAGTTCCGCTATTGATTTCATAGCTATATAACCTCCGTATTATTTTTCATTTGAATATTGCTCCCGCAGGTATTCCGAAATCCACTGAATGACCTCGGGCTCGGCGAGCGAGACCTCGTCTCCGAGCACTGCGCGAAGCGCGGCTGTGTCCATTTCTACATGGACACCCGGCGCTGTATGCCGGAAAATGTAATCTATTTCGGGGTGCCCCTGAATTATCACGCAAACCGTCGAGACTATATCGCCGAGCGGCGTAAAGTCTATGTTGTCGGTGTGGAATGTCGCGCGCACCGTCGTGCCGTGACGTTCGGGGCTATGCGCCCCTGTCACCGACTCTATCTCAAGCTCTCCGCCTGCCTGTTCGGCGGTGAGCTTCAGGAGCGGTATACCCATGCCGACCCTGCGGGTCGTCCGTGTGGTATAGAACGGATTTGTAACGCGCATGACCGTCTCCGGGCTCATGCCGCAGCCGTCGTCGATTATCGACAGCCGAAGCAGATGCTCATCATTTTCCTCAAGAATGACAGAAATGTGCCGTGCGCCTGCCGAAATCGAATTCTGCGCTATATCAAGGATATTCAGCGACAGCTCCTTCATGACTCAATTGCGATACTTTGCCAGAATCCCGGGAACGTCATCGGGGGTCAGACGGCCGTAAACGTCGCCGTTTACAGTCAGAACGGGAGCCAGTCCGCAGGCGCCGATGCAGCGGGTCGCCTCGAGCGAATACTTGCCGTCCTTGGATGTGCTGCCAGCCGGAAGATCGAGTTCCTTGGAGATAGCGTCGATTATCAGGCCCGAGCCCTTCACGTAGCAGGCCGTGCCGAGGCAGACGGCGATGGCGTACTGGCCGTTGGGGTTGAGCTTGAACTGCGAATAAAATGTGGCGATACCATAGATTTCTTCAACAGATCTGCCGGTCTCTCTTGCGATTATCTGCTGAACCTCCAGCGGGAGATAACCGTAGATTTCCTGAGCCTCCTGAAGGATAGGCATCATAGAGCCCTTGACATCCTTGTAGTCGGCAATAATGGAAACGAGCTTTTGCTCCTGTTCCTTAGTGCCACGAAACTCGACGGTAGTCAGCTTCTTTTTCATGTTTGGAATTTCCTCCTGAGTTATATTAAATAATGTTTTTGAACTGTCATCAGAGGCGCGGTGACGCGACCCCGGCACGCATATCAATAGTGATAGCATATCGATTAATTATATATCATTATGTCAATTTTGTCTATACCTTTTTTGATAATTTCGCATTATTTCGCGCATTTTTTCACACCACAGCTGATCTATTCGTCCAAAAGAGCCACTATCGCCCGTCTCAGCTGCGCCTCGCCGTCAAAAGTGCCGGGAAGGTCGAGGACGGAGGGCTCAAGCGGCATGGATTCGAGCATATGCGCGTCCGAATTCACGAGCGCCCGCAGTCCGCGCAGCGCGGGATAGCGCGCCCTGAAATCCTCAATCTTCGCGGCGTCGTGGAACTCAGCCGACGCAAACCCAGGCTCCGCCGGGAGGTCGCCGAGCACCGCTATGACGCTGTTCGACTGCTTGTCAACATGCGCCGGAAACGGCACTCCGCCGAAGCGCCTGACCTCGCGCGCGGCCGTCGTCAGATCAAGCGAGGTGGCAAGCACCAAAAGCTCCTCCACCCGCCCGACAGGGCAGTCGTCGCTGTCGACGATAATCTGCTCGCCGAATATCTCGGGACGGTTCGGCATCTTCATGCGACGGCCGGCTACGAACAGATCGAACTCCATCGCCGCCTCAAGCGACGGAAACAAGCAGACCATGTGTATCTCCTCTGACGTCGTCAGCTCCATTCCCGCTATCGGCACGATGCCGTAAGCACGGCAGGCGTCGAAAAAAGCGGGACAGTTGAGGCAGGTGTTGTGGTCGGTCAGCGCCGCGACGTGCAGGCCGTTCAGGCTCGCCATGCCGGCAATGTTCGCCGGAGTCATATCCGCATCGCCACAGGGTGACAGGCAGGAGTGCAGGTGCAGATCGTAACGCAGGCCGGACATCAGAATCCTGTCTCCCGGGCGAGCGCCGCAGCGACGTCAAAGGCCGAGCGTGGCGAGCGGAGCAGGTTGATTCCCTGCTCCGTCGCACAGGCTATGACCGCGCCGTCGATGTCGCAGCCCTCGGCCACAACGATGGCGCTGACGCCCGCCAGCGACGCCACCGCCAGAATATTTATATTAGTCATTATGGTGATCCATACCTGACCGGCCTCGGCTCTTCCCATAACCCAGCTTAAAAGGTCGCCGACGTAACCGCCCGTGACCTCGGCGTCCGGACTCGGCAGCGTCAGCGTCTCGAGGCCGACAGAGGAACTCAGGCGTCCGGCAAGCTCAGATATTTTCATACATTGTCCTTCCCTTCCGGCGACTCGTCCGGCGTATCGTCGCGCTCGCCGAGCGTGACTGCGTGGTCGTCGCCAAGTATTTGGTTCAGCTTATGGCGCAGATTGATTATGCAGTCGTCGGGCGTCGCGTCGCCGTTGACAATGTCTTCGGCAAGCGCGCGGCAGGTCGGCGCGCCGCATGAGCCGCAGTCGAGGTCGCACAGCGTCTGGTGTATCTGCTGCATCATGGCCATCTTGCGCATAGCCGCGCCCCGCTCGGGTGCGAGCCGCATGACGGGCGAGTAGCTGACCTCCGAATCCCACATGACGTCCCGCGGCAGTCTCTCCTGCGCCTCGGGCGGTATGTGGTTGAGCGACACCGGCAGATAACGCCGCAGGCTCTGAAGCCGCGCCTTGGCTATGTAGGCGTTCTCGAC
>CAVIBA010000038.1:0-7224 GCA_963640785.1 Bulleidia sp. | reverse complement strand
ACAAAATCAAGCCCGCGGATGTTTTCCTTCTCTATCTCGTCCAGCACGTGAATGACGTTTTCGATACCGTCCGCCGCGAGGTAGCGGTCGTTCATGAGCGCCGACGACTCGCCGCCGCTCGCCGCCCAGCTGATGCCGATAAGCCCTGACTGCGACGCATTCGTCGGATTGACAATCTTGTTCATCTCGCCGACGAGCAAAAAGTATATCTCGCTTATCGCAAGCACGCCGTCAACAGCGCTGCGGTCGGTTCCTATCGGGTTCTTGGCATACGACACCTTCGCCGGGCAGGGTGATATAAACAGCACGCATATATCGTCGTCCGACAGCTCGGGGTGCGCGCGCAGCGCCCTCTTGCGAGCCATTCGCGCCGCCAACTCGACCGGCGGCAGTATGGGCAGCACGTTATCAATGAGGCTCGGGAAGCGCACGCTGATAAGCCGCACAATGGCGGGGCACGCTGAGCTTATGACCGGGCGCACTATGTCCGTCCGGTGCATGTATTCGCGCGTCAGCTCGGAGACCAGCTCCGCGGCGCACGCCACCTCGGCAACCTCGTCAAAGCCGCAGCGGTACAGCCCGCTGATGATGAAGTCAATGTCGTCCAGCTTGTCAAACTGACCGTAAAGCGCCGGGGCCGGGAGCGCGATTTTATATTTGTAGCCACTGAATTTCTCGAACTTGTCATATATCGCCCGCTTGGCCTGATAAGGACACACTCTTATACATTCACCGCAGTCGATACATCTCTCGTTCTTTATGACCGCTCTGCCGTTCCGCACGCGGATGGCCTCGGTCGGGCAACGCTTTATACAGTGCGTGCAGCCCTTGCACAGCTCCGGATGCAGCGTCACCGAGTGTTGTACTCCGTTCATGTTATGAACATTCCTTTCGTGAGGTAAGGAAATCAGCGTCCCGGTGCCGAGACGCGGAAGCGCATTGTGACAGTCGTTCCCTCGCCGAGAACGGTGTCAATCTGCATTTCATCCGAATAGCGCTTCATGTTCGGCAGTCCCATGCCGGCACCGAAGCCGAGCGCGCGGATGTTGTCCTTCGCGGTCGAGTAGCCCTCCTTCATGGCAAGCTCTATGTCGGGAATACCGGGCCCCCGGTCCGCAAGTATGACCTCAACGCCGTCATCCCACACCAGCACGTCGGCAGCGCCTCCGTCGGCGTGGATTACCATATTGATCTCACCCTCATACATAGCAACGGAGACGCGGCGTATCGTGTCCGCGTCGAAATCCAGCTGCCTCAGCAGCTTTTTTACCTGAACCGATGCTTTGCCCGCCGAGGTGAAATCCTCGCCGTCGATATTGAACCGGAAACGAATGGGCTCGCTCATCCCTTTACGCTTCCCCCGCGCAGTCCGTTCTCGTACAGACGACCGCACGCTACGTACATGCGCTCCTCCGTTCTGAGCAGAACTATTCCGGCTTCGTCCGCAAGCTCAATGACCTCGGCGGGAGGAGTCTTGCCGCGGACGAACACTATGCACTTCATATCCATCATTTCGGCGGTACGTACCACCTGAAGGTTTACAAGTCCAGTGAGCAGCACCGCCTGCTCCTTGACGTAAGCAAGCACGTCGCTCATCATGTCGCTCCCGCAGGCCGAGAAGACCTCGCGCTCGACCTCCACGGCGCCGCAGAGCACCTGCGCATCGAGAAGCTCGATAATTCTTTTGATTTTCATAAGACCTTATGTAAGCCTCCTGCCGGTCAGGGGCTGACTCCTTTTCAAAAATTTGTCCCCCCGTACTTTCCCGGCCCGGAGGGACTCTACCATATAAATTATACAGCATATTTCTTGCTTTGTCCAGTGGTTTTATTCAATTTTATGCAGAACAGCGCAAAAAGCCCGTGCAAGGGCGTGCCCTTGCACGGACTCAAATCAATTATGCAGTCACAGCTCGTCCCGTCTCTCGTCGTCGAGGCTGTCCCAGAAGGCATCGAATTCCGCCACGGTGATGCTGCCGTTTTTCACGAGAATTTCATACGGCACTCCGCGCCAGACGTAGCGAATGCCGGATTCCCTGTAACCGTTTTTCCCGTAAAACTGCTTGCGCCGGATTCGCTGCCCCGCGTTCGGCGCGTCCGGCTCGATGGCCTCGATGTCGAGGATAATCCTGTTCTGCGCATACCTGTCGGTGATAAGCGCCAGAATCTGCGAGCCGTAGCCCCGGTCGCGCAGGGCAGGCTCGACTGCCAGAAACAGTATGTGCGTTATGTCGCCTACCGTCAGTGCGGCGTAGAAGCCGCAGAAGACGTCGCCGTCGAAGCAGGCGGACAGCTCGCTCTGGTTGTCATCCTCGAGAAGATACTTCATCGGAACGCGCTCCGCGCGCGGAAACGCCTCCCGGTAAAGCTCTTTGATGGTTTTAAGTTCCTGTGATTTTTCGTTAATTTTCTTTGCTTTAAGCATACTAAGCCTCAAAGTCACACTTCGCAGGCATCCTTGAGCTTCTCGCAAAATTCTTCAAATGATTTGACATGTTTCTCGTCAATATGTGAGTCGGCAAAGGCCTTTTCCTCTGCCCTGTAAATGCCGTCGAGGCATTCTCTCGCGTAAGCCCTGCCGGTGTCCGTCAGTACGATGTTTCGCTCCCGACGCTTACCGGGGATCGGCTCAAGCGTGACATAGTTCCTTTCAATACATTCTTTTGTGATGGTGTTAAACGTTGTTCGCGGCAGCAGCCAGTCCTCGCTGAGCTGCTTCTGCGAGTGAGGGCTACCGTCGTCAAGCGCGTATAGAAGGCATATCATATTGAGCTTTACGCCAAGCTTCGACGCCATGCGGTCATACACACCGTCTATACGGTTGACAACGATCATCATCCTGCGTATAAGATCACGCTCGTTCATAAAACCTCCCTAAGACGCCACTGCGAACTGTATCATCGGAATTGCACAGCGGGGTCTTAATAATCCTAATTAGTATTTTAATTATAATCCTAATTCGTATTTTTGTCAAGGGCTTTTTGCAAAAAAATAACGGCATCACCGCGCCATTAGGGCGTTGCGCGGTGATGCCTAAAAAAATCCCGGTGGCAACGGCCATCGGGATGTACATTCCCCTTCGGGATAAATTATCTCTTGGAGAACTGGGACGCACGACGTGCGGCTTTGAGGCCGTATTTCTTTCTTTCCTTCATACGAGGGTCACGGGTCAGCAGACCTGCGGCCTTCAGAGCGGGACGGTAGCTCTCGTCAGCGGTGAGGAGAGCGCGTGCAGCGCCGTGACGGATAGCGCCGGCCTGGCCGGAAATACCGCCGCCGACAACTCTTGCAATAATATCGAACTTTCCGGTAGTGCCGGTCACGCCGAAGGGCTGGTTGACGATGAGCTTAAGGGTCTCAAGACCGAAGTAATCGTCTATATCGCGGCCGTTGATGGTGATAACACCGGTTCCGGGAACCAGACGGACGCGGGCAACGGACTTCTTTCTTCTGCCGGTGCCATAGAAATAGGGCTTTGCGCTTGTGTAATCTACTGCCATTTTAATGCCATCCTTTCATTCAATCAAGCCTCATAAGGCACGGGCTTCTGAGCTGCGTGCTTATGATCGTCGCCGGAGTAAACCTTAAGTCTGGTTGCGGACTTACGGCCGATGGTATTGTGGGGGAGCATCCCCTTCACTGCCAGCTCCATAGCCAGCTCGGGACGGGTTTTCATGAGCTCCTTGTACTGAACCTCCTTGAGGCCTCCGATATAACCGGAATGACGGCGGTAATATTTCTGCTCCAGCTTCTTGCCGGTGAGAATTGCCTTATCAGCGTTAATGATTATGACGTGCTCGCCGCAGTCGACATGGGGTGTGAAGATTGCGCGGTGCTTGCCGCGAAGAATGTTGGCGGCGGCAACTGCAACACGGCCGAGGGGCTTATCGGTTGCGTCGATGACATACCAGTCGCGCTTAATCTCTGCGGGCTTTGCCATTGTAGTGGACATTTTGCTTTTCTCCTTTTGAAATTTATGGTTGTGATTTCAGACTTGCACATTATAGCACGGTATGCGACGCTTGTCAATACCTTTTCGATAATTTTTTTTGATTTTTCAAAAATAGCTGGGCTTTTGCTCGTGATTCCTCGTTTTTTCTCGCGTTTCCACACATTTTTCTAAGGTGCGGATCACGATTATTGCGCATTGTATTTCGGCCGCGAGTCATATCCGGCGGGCGGCGGCAATACAATGTAGCATAAAACAAAAAGGAAGGACTTGCGAACAATGCAGATTCAATACAAACCCGAGGGCACACTCATTTCCACCCAGCGAAACACAGAGCTCGCCGCCTCCCTGACCGGTCTCGAGTACGCCATGCTGCACGGCACGATACTCGAGGGACTGGCAGTGCTGTGCGACAGCAATTTCGACATTCACGTCGAGCTCGGCGGCGGGATTACAGGCACAATCAGCCGTGACGAGATCCTGTTCTGCCGCGGCGACGAGTCCGTCAAGGACATAGCCGTGCTGACGCGGGTCGGCAAGCCGGTCTGCTTCAAGGTCATAGGGCTTGACGAGGTGCGGGGACATCCGGTTGCGCGACTGTCGCGTCGCGAGGCTCAGCGCGAGTGCTACGTGCACTATCTCAGCCTGCTGCGCCCCGGCGACATCATTCCGGCGCGCGTGACACACCTCGAGAGCTTCGGAGCCTTCGTCGACATCGGCTGCGGGCTTGTGTCGCTGCTGTCAGTGGACTGCATTTCGGTCTCGCGCATAGCCCACCCGCGCGACAGGCTCAGCTGCGGCATGGACATAATGGCCGCCGTCAAGAGCAACGACCCCGCCACAGGGCGCATATACGTCACACACCGTGAACTGCTCGGCACGTGGGAACAGAACGCCGCGCAGTTCTCGCCTGGGCAGACCGTTGCGGGGATAATTCGGAGCATCGAGCAGTACGGAATATTTGTCGAGCTCACGCCCAACCTTGCCGGGCTCGCCGAGTTGCGTGAGAACAAGCCGCCCTACGGAAACGTCGAGCCGGGTCAGTGGGCCGCGGTCTACATAAAAAACATTATCCCGCAACGCATGAAGATCAAGCTCGTCCTCATCGACACGCACCGCTCAGCGCAGCCCCCTGCTCTGCCCGAATACTTCATAGACACCTCGCGCATCGACCACCTCGACGTCTGGCGCTACTCCCCAGAAAGCTGCCCGCGCGTAATCGAGACGGTGTTTGAGTAAACGGGTCTCGGGTGAAGAAAAGCGGAAATCGGTTGTTTCTGGGGCGCTGCCCCAGACCCCGCTTAGGGAGCTTTTTGAAAAAAGCTCCCTAAGAACCCGCAAAAACTTTCACAAAAAGGGGCGGGTTAGGGTCTGTGGGACGCCGGGACGGGTGGTTTTGGGCGTTTAAGTGCGGGCGTTTCGACATCACGTTATAGACCAGCACCGCCCTGCTTCGCGTGCGGTGCGCTGCCGCGAAAGGAGTTCCGCACTCCGCAGAGCACGGAATCCCCCTTTGTTTGCTGCCTCCGCAGAGCGCGAAACACCCCTCACACTCAAATCTTAGTCAACTTCGCATACGTAGCAAGCAGCTTTTTGGTGCCGACGCCGTCGAAAGCGACCTCGTACAGCACGTCGGCACCCATGGCGCGCACGGTCAAAACCTCGCCCTCGCCGAAAATACGGTGACGGACACGGTCGCCCGCCTCAATCTTCTCGAGCGGAGCCGTAGAGGCGCGAACCGGCTGCTTGTTCACCGTAATCTCACCGCCGGCAACCTTGGTGCGGTCGGGACGGTCGGCGCGCTCGGAATAGTAAACCCTGCCGCTCGGGCGCACCGACTGACGCAAGCCTCCAATCCCCTCGCGCTTCTCGCGCACAACGTACTGCTCCGGTATCTCGTCAATAAACCGCGACGGCGGATTGTGCGTGCTGCGCCCCCACATCATGCGGTCGTGCGCGCATATGAGATATAGCTTCTCCTTCGCGCGCGTCACGGCAACGTAGGCAAGCCGCCGCTCCTCCTCCATCTCGTCGTCGGTTCCCGTGATGGTTTTCATGCCGGGGAAAATTCCATCCTCCATGCCGGGGATGAATACAACCGGGAACTCCAAGCCCTTCGAGCTGTGTATCGTCATGAGTATGACCGCGTCGGCGCTCTCGTCGTAACGGTCGACGTCCGCCACCAGCGCAACCTCCTCGAGATACCCCGTCAGCGTCGCGTCCTCGGTCTTCTGCTGATAGTCGGCCGCGCCGGAAATCAGCTCCTCGATGTTGTCAATGCGGTCGCGCTCGGCCTCACCGCCGTCTATCAGCATCTGGTGATAGCCAGTCATGTCAAATACGTTGCGCACAAGCTCGCCAAGCGGCTGCGTGCCCGCCAACTCCCGCAGGTTCTCAATCAATCCGTAAAAACGCCCCAGCGCGTCGGTTACGCGCGTAAGCTCGATATAGCGCCCCGCGTGCGCTATGACCTCGAGCATGGTCACTCCCTCGTCGCGGGCAATGCGCTCGATGTCTGTCACGGTCTTGTCGCCGATCTTGCGCTTTGGCTCATTGATTATGCGCTTGAGGCGCTCGCTGTCGGCGGGATTGTTTATTATGTAGAGATACGCCAGCATGTCGCGGATTTCCTTGCGGTCATAGAAGCGCGTGTTGCCGAGCGTACGGTACGGCACGCCGGACTTTGCAAACGCAGCCTCCAGCGTCGCCGACTGCGCGTTCGTGCGGTAAAGAACCGCAAAATCGCGGCAGTGCCGCTTGCCCTCCCGGACCTCGCGGCTGACCGTCTCGGTAATGAACCTAGCCTCCGCCCCCTGGTCGTCGACCTCCTTGACCGTGATCGGCTCGCCCGTGGCGCGGTCGGTCCACAGCTTCTTGTCGTGACGCCCCTTATTGTTGCAGATAATGCCGTTCGCCGCGCCGAGTATGTTGCCGGTGGAGCGGTAGTTGCGCTCCAGCTTGATGACCTCTGCGTCGGAATAATTGCGATCAAACCCGAGAATGTTTGCAATCGTCGCACCGCGGAAACGGTAAATGCTCTGGTCGTCGTCGCCCACAACCATGAGGTTGCGGTAGCCGTCGGACAGCAGCGCCGTCAGCGCGAACTGCGCCTGGTTGGTGTCCTGATACTCGTCTACGCTGACATAGCGGAACCGGTTCTGATACCGCTCGCGAACATCGGCGTTGTCGCGCAGAAGCATCACAGTTTTGAAAATTATATCGTCAAAATCCAGTGAATTTGCGGAATTGAGAGCTGTCTGATACTCGTTGTAGACG
>CAVIBA010000037.1:0-14475 GCA_963640785.1 Bulleidia sp. | reverse complement strand
TCACTTTTTCTATATCTTTTTTATTTTTCAGTCTCACATCTATTGTAACACTACAAGCAAAATAACAGGATCCTCCAAAAAGAGCTTGATTTTTGTTTTAATACGTGATATAATAAATCTGAATTTGGTTTTGATCCGGAGATGATAGTAGAATGAAGAAAACAAAAATTATATGCACCATAGGTCCCGCGTGTGATGACGAGAAGGTTCTCGAGGGAATGATGCTTGCCGGCATGAACGTTGCAAGATTCAATTTCTCGCACGGGACGCACGAGGAGCACAAGCGCAAAATGGACACGGTCAAGCGCGTGCGCGACCGTCTCGGTCTGCCGGTGGCTATCATGCTGGACACCAAGGGGCCGGAATACCGCATACGCACCTTCAGGGACGGGCACGTCACGCTCAATGAGGGCGACACCTTCACATTCACGACCAAGCAGATCGAGGGCGACAGCACCCGCGTGGCGGTCTCCTATGCCAATCTGCCCGCCGAGCTGTCCGCGGGCGACCCGATTCTTCTCAATAACGGACTTATCGAGTTCCGCGTCGAGTCGACGACCGATACGGACGTTATCACGCGCGTCATTATCGGCGGCGAGCTGTCCGACCGCAAGAGCATGAGCTTCCCCGGCAAGGTACTGCGCCAGGAGTTTTTGAGTGAGCAGGACAAGTCCGATTTGCTGTTCGGCATTGAGAACGACGTTGATTTTGTGGCCTGCTCGTTCGTCTCGAACGCGGAGAACATCAACGACGTGCGCCGCTTCCTGCTTGAGAACGGCGGCGACGAGATCGACCTTATCGCCAAGATAGAAAACCGCTCGGGCGTCGACAATATCGACGAGATAATCGAGGCCTCCGACGGCCTGATGATCGCCCGCGGCGACATGGGTGTCGAGATACCGTTCGAGCAGCTGCCCGCGATACAGAAGCACATTATAACGACCTGCCGTTACCGCGGCAAGCGCACCATCACCGCGACTGAGATGCTGGAGTCCATGATTTCCAAGCCGCGGCCGACGCGTGCCGAAATATCGGACGTTGCGAACGCGGTTTATGACGGCGCGTCGGCTGTCATGCTGTCGGGCGAGACTGCCGTCGGCAAGTACCCTGTCGAGGCGGTCGAGGCCATGTCGCGCATAGCCGAGCAGGCGGAGAGCGACATCAACTACGCCGAGCGCTTCCACAACTCAACCTTCAAGATAAAGAACGATATAGACGCCATTTCTCACGCGACCTGCGCGCTGTCCATCGACATTGACGCGGCGCTGATAGTGGTCTGCACGCGCAGCGGCGCGACGGCGCGCATGGTTTCGCGCTTCCGCTCGCCCAAGCCCATTATCGGCATGACGACAGACCCCAAGGTCTGGCGCAAGCTGGCGCTCTCCTGGGCGGTGACGCCTGTGATGAGCGAGGAGTTCCAGTCGACGGACGTGCTGTTCTACCACGCGACGCGCTGCGCTATGGAGTCCGGAATCGTCAAGAAGGGCGACAAAATCGTCATCACCGGCGGACTCACCAACGGGCAGTCGGGGAATACGAGCCTTATCAAGTTTGAGACGATAAAGTAAATAGAAACCGGCAGAAGCGAAACGCTTCTGCCGGGATTTTTGTTTTTTGTGGAGGGAAGAGACGCCGGAGGCGCGGCCAGCGCCGGATTCTCAGTGGGACGGACGTCAGATTTCCCTGGCGAGCAGGGCTGCGATGTCGCGGGACTGGGCATTCTCGGAGCCGAGGGCGGCGGAGAGGGCGCGGGCGTTGTAGAGACAGCCGAGCAGGCGGGAGGCGAGAGAGGCGATATATTCGGCGTCGAGCGCGTCGGAGAACACCTCGCAGTCGACGACGCGACCCTCGCGCACATCGAGCTCGAGCGTGATGCCGCCCCAGAGGAATCTGTCCGAAATTTTATGCAAAAACTCGGGTGTGCGGCTGTATTTCCAGTCAGGGGAGGCGAACTCGGCGCGTATGGGGGCGAGCACGGCGTCCGTCGGCATGGGGCGCGCGGAGACGGGCAGGCCGTAAACCTCACCGAACGCCGCGGCGAGCGCCGAGGTCATTGTGCCGACGTTGATGTCCTCTGACAGCGAGGACAGATTGACCACGCGCGAGCGCACCGACGCCACGCCCTTGGCCTTCAGCTTGTCCGCCGGGACGCTGAGGTAGCGCGACATGGCCTCGGTGTCGGTTTTGATGAGAATTGTGCCGTGGTGGTAGCGGCGGTCGCCGAAGCACCAGAAGGCGTTGCCGGAGAACTTGGCGCCGGCGGCGAGTATGTCGTTGCGCCCGCTGACCTCGGCCTGTATACCGAAGCTTCCGACCGCCGCGGCGATGACAGAGCATTGCCGCGCGACGTCGTAGTTTTCCGTCGTGGCGGCGAAGGTGAAGTTGAGATTTCCTGCGTCGTGATAGACGGCTCCGCCGCCCGACAGCCGCCGCGCGAGGTGTCCGCCGTCAGCCTCAAGCGTGCTGACGCGGCATTCCGCCCAGCAGTTCTGGTTGCGCCCGATGACGACGGTGCGCTGGTTGCGCCAGAGATACAGCACCACCTCGTCGTCGCCGACGGTCTCGGTCAGGTGGCGCTCGGCGGCCATGTTGTAGTAGGGGTCGAGGCTACCTGAGATGCAGAGTGTCAGTTTTTTAATCATTTTTTGCCCTTGCCTTTGCGTTTTTCACGAGCTATTATACATCAGCCGAGTGGGGCTGTCAAGCAAATTTCCGAAAAGTGTAATTACAGCGTCCAAATCGTTAAAAAATGGCCTTTCGTCCCCTTTCGCCGTTGACTTATGGGGCGGGGTGGTTTATAATTATGCTGTAAGCAAATTTTTCTCAGTCCGTATGACGGATATGATGTAATTACACAAGAAGGAGAACAACAAAATGCCACATATGCCGCAAAGGGAAAAAGCCCTTGGTATGTACCGCAAGATGTACACCATACGCAAGTATGAGGAGCGCATCTATTTTCTGTTCCTTGAGGGCATTATGCCCGGAACCATTCACCAGAGCCACGGCGAGGAAGCCTCGGCTGTCGGTATGATTTACGACCTCCGCCGCGAGGACGTCGTCTTTTCGACGCACCGCCCGGCGGGACACGATATTGCGAAGGGAGTCAGCCTGCGCGCCATGATGTGCGAGATGTTCGGCAAGGCGGAGGGCTGCTGCCACGGTAAGGGCGGCGCTATGCACACCGGTGACTTCGATCTCGGTCTGCCGCCCGCAAACGCCATCGTCGGCGGCAACATTCCGATTGCCGCGGGCGCTGCGCTGGCATTTAAGATGCAGGGACGCGACAACGTCGCCATGTCCTTCATGGGCGACGGCGCGACCAACGAGGGCTCCTTCCACGAGACCATGAACGTGGCCGCCGTCTGGAAGCTGCCGGTGGTGTTCGTCTGCGAGAACAACCTCTACTCGGCGACCACCTCCATCCACCTGACCTGCAACATGGACAACCCCGCCGCTGACCGCGCCGTGGCCTATGGCATTCCCGCCGAGGTCGTCGACGGCAACGACGTGCTGGCCGTCAACGAGGCGGCGGAGCGCGCCATCGCCCGCGCAAGAGCAGGCGAGGGCCCGACCATTCTCGAGCTCAAGACCTACCGCCGCGGCGGTCACTCGCGTAACGACGCCTGCGGCTACCGTCCGAAGGACGAGGAGAACTACTGGCTCAACGACCGCGACCCTGTCAAGCTGTTCCGCGAGAAGCTGCTCGCCGAGAACGTGACCACCGAGGAAGAGCTCGCCGCTATGGAGGCCGAGGTCGAGAACGAAATTGAGGATTGCGTGGAATATGCTCAGAAAGCGCCCTTCCCGACGCTTGAGTCCGCGCTTGAAGATGTTTACTGCGAAGGAGGTAACAACTGATGGCTGTACTTTCAATTGCCGACGCCCTCAAGGCGGCTATCGCCGAGGAAATGCGTCGTGATCCCAGCGTCTACTGCATGGGCGAGGATGAGGACATCCCCGGCGGCATGGGCGGCGCTTTCACCGTTACGAAGGGTATCGGTGACGAGTTCGGTTACTTCCCCCCCATTCCCGGACACAAGCAGGTGGACGGCGTAGGCCGCGCCATCAACACGCCTATCTCCGAGATACTTATCGCCGGTGCCTGCGTCGGTTCGGCTATGATGGGTATGCGCCCCGTCGCCGACCTTCAGTACTGCGACTTCCTCTTCTGCATGATGGATCAGCTGGTCAACCAGGCCGCCAAGATGCGGTACATGTCCGGCGGTAAGGTCAAGGTGCCCATGGTCATGAGATGTCCGTCGGGCGCGACCAACCGCGGCGCGCAGCATGCACAGTCGCCCGAGACCTATTTTGCACACGTTCCCGGACTCAAGGTCGTCTGCCCCTCCACGGCTTACGACGCAAAGGGGCTGATGAAGACGGCTATCCGCGACGATAACCCCGTCATTTTCTTCGAGCACAAGCTGCTCTACGGATCCAAGCGCAAGGAGGCCGGTGCTATCAACTCGTCCGGCGAGGTTCCGGATGAGGATTACACCATTCCGTTCGGCAAGGCCGCTGTCCGCCGCGAGGGAACCGACGTCACCATCGTCGCCAACCTGCTGATGAACCACCGCGCGCTCCAGGCCGCCGACAAGCTGGCCGAGGAGGGCATCAGCTGCGAGGTCATCGACCCGCGCACGCTGCTGCCGTTCGACTACGAGACGGTTGTCGAGTCTGTCCGCAAGACGGGCAAGCTCATGATAGTCCACGAGGATACATACAACTGCGGCTGGGGCGCACAGGTCGCTTCCTACTTCGCAGAGAACGAAATCTTCCTGCTCGACGCGCCCATCGTCCGCGTTGCCGCGTTTGACACGCCCGCGCCCTTCTCGCCCGTGCTCGAGGATTACGTCATTCCTTCCACCGACCGCATTGCCGACGCCGCACGCAAGCTCGCGCGCATGTAAGACAAGGACGGATTGCCATGATAAAAAAGATCATAATGCCCAGCGCCGGTCAGACCACCGACACCGCAACCGTGACGCGCGTCTGCGTCAAGGTCGGTGACAAGGTCACGCGCGGGCAGGTTGTGGCCGAGGTCGAGACCGACAAGGCCACGCTGCCGGTCGAGAGCTTTGCGACCGGATACGTCTGCGGCGTTTACGTCGAGGACTTCCAGGTGGTTGACGCCGGAAGCCTGCTGTTTGAGGTCGGCGACGAGGCCGATCTCGAGGCGGCAAAGTCGGGCAAAAAAGCTGACACAGCTGACACAGCCGACACGGCCGCGGAAAAGCCCGCCGAGAAAACGGCTGAAAAGCCGTCCGAAAAGCCGTCCGACAGCGCCGATAAAAAGGCCGAGGCTCCCGAGGTAAAGACGGCGAACGTCGCCTTCAATATGACAGTCAGCGCCGCACCTGCGGCGTCCGCAACCTCCGCGGCGCATCGCGCCGCGCCCGCGATGCCGTCCGCAAAGAAGCTGGCGGCCGAGCTTGGCGTAAGTCTCGCTGATGTCGTGCCGTCGAACGGCAGCTTCATCAAGGCCGCCGACGTCAGAAGAAGCGCGGCTCCCGCGGCGCTCGAGCAGCACGACTTCACCGCGCTCGCCGACTATCTGCGCTACCTTGTCGAGGACTTCGGCGTTCCGGCGGTCGGTATCAGCGTGCGCCAGGGACACCGCGAGCTGTTCCGCGCGCAGGCCGGCACACAGAATGCCGACAGCCAGGCACCGCTGCGTGAGGACGCGCAGTTCTACATGTACTCCTGCTCCAAGCCCGTGACCTGCGTGGCCGCGCTCAAGCTGCTCGAGCAGGGCAAGATACTGCTCACCGACCCCGTGTCCGACTATCTGCCCGAGTTTGCAGAGCTCGAATACAGCCGCGGAACATATTCACAGCCCACGAAGCACACCATGCGCGTGCTTGACCTGTTCACAATGTCCTCGGGACTTAACTACAACCTCGCCACCGCGAATATCGACGACGCCATGCAGGCCACCGACGGCATTTGCCCCACGCGCGAGATTGTGCGCGCGTTTGCACGCTCGCCGCTGAGCTTCGACCCCTCCACCCAGTGGCTGTACGGCCTGTCTCACGACGTGCTGGCCGCGCTGGTAGAGGTGGTGTCCGGGGTGAAGTTCTCCGAGTTCGTTGAGCGCGAGATATTCCGCCCGCTCGGCATGAAGGACTCGCACTACCACCTCGCCGAGGTCGATCTTGACCGTCTGGCAGGGCAGTACCGCTACAATGAAAAGCAGAAGAAGGCGGTCTCTGTGCCGCTGACAAACAGCTTTATTCTCGGCCCCGGCTATGAGAGCGGCGGCGCGGGACTCATCTCCACGCTTGAGGACATGAGCCGCTTCACCGACATGCTGGCCTGCGGCGGCAAAGCGCCGAACGGTCAGCGCATACTGGCGCCCTCCACTGTCAAGCTGATGCACGAGAACCAGCTTGACGCCGTCCGCCTCGACGACTTCCACCGCGCCTTCCCGCAGTTTGAGGGCTACGGCTACGGTCTCGGCGTCCGGACGCATATCGACCGCACGCTCGGCTCGCTCTCGCCGCTCGGTGAGTTCGGCTGGGCAGGCACCGGCGGTGCCTTCATGTGCGCCGACGACACAAACGGACTCTCGATATTCTACGTTCAGCACATGCTCAACAGCCAGGAGCGCATAATCCATCCCCGCCTGCGCAACATAGTTTACGCCTGCATGGGACTCTGAAAAGGTCATCAACGGAAACAGCACTTTACATACGATTCGCAAAGTAAGCAAAAAGGTTTACAGAAAGGCAAATATCATGCAGCTTCTTGAAAATAAAGTAGCCGTTGTCACCGGCTCCGGTCAGGGCATCGGCGAGGCCATCGCGCGCAAGCTGGCTGAGTACGGCGCACGCGTCATTGTCACCGACATCAACGCCGAGAAGGGTCAGGCAGTTGCCGACGACCTCAACGCGCAGGGACACGAGGCGGTCTTCCGTCGCTTCAACGTCACCGATTTCGAGCACATCCGCGAGAACATCAACGAAATGCGCGACATTTTCGGCCGTATCGACATCTGGGTCAACAACGCCGGTATCACGGGCGTCGCACGCGTCGAGGAGATAACCCTCGAGGAGTGGGACAAGATGCAGACGCTTGACATCAAGAGCGTTTTCTTCTGCACCCAGGCCGTGTTTGAGATAATGAAGGAGCAGAACTACGGCAAGCTGGTTCACATCTCCTCCATGGCAGGCGAGCGCGGCGGACGGTCGTCCTCCTGCGCATACAGCTCTGCCAAGGCCGCAGTGCTGAACATGTCCAAGTGCTTTGCGCTGTCCGGCGGAAAGTACAACATCACCTCCAACTGCGTCTGCCCCGGACGTACCCTCACCGCTATGGCGCAGGGTCTTTCGTGGTTGACCGACCCGAAGGATGATCCCAAGCTCACCATCCCGCTCTGCCGCTTCGGCAAGCCCGAGGACATCGCAAACGGTGTTCTTTTCCTTGCGTCCGATCTGTCAAGCTATGTCACGGGCGACACGCTCGACGTCAACGGCGGACTCTACATGAAATAAAAAACCGGGCTGGGGTGGCTGAATAGCCACTCCGGCCCGTTATGCGCTGAGGATTGTCAGCAGGCGGCGCTTTTACGCTCTTTTGCGCACTTATGGGTCTTGGGCGCTTTACGCTCTTATACCCTCCGCACGCTGTCCTTTTCGCACAGCTCCGGCGGGAAAACCACCCGGCGCGGCGGAATGTCGTGGCGCGCGATGCGCTCGATGAGCAACTCGGCGGCAGTGCGCCCCATGAGCTGCGGGTTCTGACGGTAGCAGGTTATGTCGGCGTTGCAGGGCATGTAGTCCTTGCTGTAATCGTCGTTGCATATGACGCTGATGTCGCCGGGGACGCTGAGTCCGCAGTCGCGCAGCGCGTCTGTCATGCCGGAGGCCATGAGGGCGGTCGTCGAAAAGACGGCGGTGCAGCGGTTTTCCATGGCGGCGATGCGCCGGCCGAACTCGTAGCCGCTCGGGTACTTGCGGTCGCCGTAAAAAATGCAGGCGGGGTCGGGGCGCAGCCCGGCGGCGTTCAGCGCGTCGATGTAGCCCTGCGTGCG
Source organism: Bulleidia sp. (assembly GCA_963640785.1). Lineage (GTDB taxonomy): Bacteria > Bacillota > Clostridia > Oscillospirales > CAG-272 > UMGS1002. The sequence goes on along the minus strand of CAVIBA010000037.1, from coordinate 6,440 downwards.
GTTGCGGCAGGTGATCGACGTCTCGGGCCCTGCGATATGGGCTATGTGCGTGTGCCCGCGGCTGAGCAGGTACTGCGTGGCCATGTAGCCGGAGCGGTAGTTGTCGACGGTGACGACGTCGGTGTCGAGCGCCTTTAAGTAGCGGTTGACGAGCACCACGGGCACGTCAAGCCCCGACATCAACTCGATGAGCCCAGGACTCTCGACGACGTTGAGCATGAATATCCCGGCATAGCCGCTCGACGACGCGTACCGGATAAGTCCGCACTCGGTGCCGCTGTCGTAGTCGCTCAGCGACAGAAGACTGCGTATGCCGGACTCGGCAAGGCGGCGGCGGATGCCGTCGATGTAGCCGAGGATGATGGGGTTGTTGAGCTGCCCCGCGATTATCATGGCCGTGTCCGCATTCTGAGCCGCGACGCTGCGGCGACGTGTGCGCGGGGTGTAATTCTGTTCTTTGAGAGCGGAAAGAATCCGCTCGCGCGTGGCCGCCGATACGCGGCTGTCACCGTTCAGCACACGGGACAGTGTGGCTGTCGAAACATTCAGTTCAAGCGACAGCTCGTTCAGAGTTTTACGCATAGCGACACCTCCTTTTAGCAATGTTATTATACAACATTGTGAGATATTTGTCAATGTAATTTCAACATAAAATACGGTCAATATTACAAAACCGAAAAACAGAAAGCAGGATCAAATCATGAAAAAAAGACTGGTTGTTTTCTCTGTCGACGCAATGATAAGCGAGGACATTGACTATCTGCGCGACAAACCGAACTTCCGGCGTTACCTTGCCGGAGGCAGTGAGGTGCGCAAGATACGCACCATCTATCCCTCGGTCACATATCCGGCGCACGTCAGCATGATGACGGGCTGTTACCCTGACCGCCACGGTGTGGCGTCCAACTACGCCTTCACCACCAACAGCAAGGAGGATACCTGGCAGTGGTTCCACTCGGCCGTCAAGGTGGGTGACATTTTCACGGCCGCCAAGGCCGCGGGCTACTCGACCGCCTCGATTTTCTGGACCGTCACCGGCAATCACCCGGCCATCGATTACAACATCACCGAATACTGGATGCCGAAGAAGGACGACACGCTGCGCTCGGCATTTGAGCGTGTGGGAGCGAACGAGCAGTGCCTCGAGATAATAGAGAAGAACGCGGGGCTGCTGGCCGAGTCGTACAAGCTGACCGGGCGCAAGAATTTCATGATTCACCCGCAGGTCGACGATTTTCTCATCACCAACGCCTGCGACATAATCCGCCGCTACGCACCCGAGGTGCTGTTCGTGCACAACGGAAACATGGACAACGGACGCCACCAGAACGGCGTTATGGCTGACTGTCTGCGTCACGAGCTCGACCTTGTGGACGGCTGGATCGGCGACATCGGCCGCGCGCTCGAGGAGGCCGGAGTGCTCGAGCAGACCGACATTTTCCTTGTCAGCGACCACGGTCAGCGCGACATCAAGCGCACCATCAAGCCGAACGTCTACCTCATGGAGCACGGCTTCATCGATCTCGACGAGCGCGGCAAGGTCAAGGACTGGCGCGCATACTGCCTCTCGAACGCCATGTCGATCGAGGTGTTCTTGAAGGATCCGAGCGACAAAAAGACGTACGACGAGGTTTATGCGCTGCTTCGCCACATGTGCGAGGAGGGAATTTACGGCTTCTCGCAGGTGTTCACGCGCGAGGAGGTCGAGGAGAAGGAGCATCTGTCGGGCGATTTCAGCTTTGTGCTTGAGTCGGACGGCTACACCTCATTCTCGGACAGCTGCCGCCGCCCGGTGCTGGCGCCGCTGGATCTGACCGACTTCCGTTTCGGTCACGCGACGCACGGGTATCTGCCGGACTACGGCCCTCAGCCGACGCTGGTTGCCAAGGGTTCGCACATCAAGGAGGGCGTTGTAATCGAGCGCCGTCCCATAGTCGACGAGGCCCCGACCTACGCCAAGCTGCTCGGCGTCGAGCTGCCCGACGCGCAGGGGTGTGCTATTGACGAGATACTGAAGTGAGTGAGGCGTATTGCCTATGCCTGTGCGCGGTTAAATTGAATTGATTTTTGCGGTTTCCGCCGTATGTTCGGCGGAGGCCGCTTTTTTATGAATGAGTTCTTTGGCTTGGGCAGACGCACGCCACAACGTCTGCGGGACGTTAAGAGGTGTACTTTTCTGTTGCATAACAGAAAAGTACACTTCTCCACCGTTGGAGAATAATCCGGAGAGCCTTGTCAAGGGCTCAGAACTCATTAAAAAAGCGGTCCCGCAGGCATCCACCTGCGAGAACCGCAAAACTAAAATCCTATTTTACAACTCAATATACTCGTCGCGTCCGGCGCCGACGGAGATGTACTTGATGTGCGAATCCGTCGCGCGCTCGATGAAGCGGACGTAGTCCTGCGCGGCGGCAGGCAGTTCCTCAAAACGACGGCAGGAGGTTATGTCGCACTTCCAACCGGGGACGTACTCGTAAACAGGCTTTGCGTTCGCAAGCGCCTCGCCGGATGGGAAGACGTCAGTCTCAACGCCGTTAACGCTGTAACGCACGCAGACCGGAATCTTGTCGAGATAGGACAGAACGTCCAGCTTCGTCAGCGCGATCTGGTCGGCGCCCTGCATCATTATGCCGTAGCGCGACGCGGGAACGTCAAATCCGCCGACGCGGCGCGGACGACCCGTCGCAGCACCGTACTCGCCGCCTGCCTCACGCAGAGCGTTACCCTCGTCGCCGAACAGCTCGCAGGTGAAGGGGCCCTCGCCGACGCAGCTCGAATACGCCTTCATAATGCCGACGACGTTGTCCAGCTTCTTTGCGGGAATGCCCGCGCCGATGGGTGCGTAGGCCGCGATGGTGTTGGAGGAGGAGGTGTAGGGGTAAATTCCGAAATCGATGTCACGCAGAGCGCCCAGCTGAGCCTCGAACATGACGGACTTGCCATGCGCGATGGCGTCGTTAAGGTACTCGGTCGTGTTGCAGATGTAATCGGCGAAGGGCATGCCGTACTTCTCGAGCCATGCGAACATGTCGTCGGCCGAGAGCTCGGGCGCGCCGTAGCCGTTGTGAACGGTCAGGTTCTTCCACTCGATGAGAGCGGGCAGACGCTTCTTCAGCGACTCGGGGTGAAGCAGATCGCCCATGCGGAACGTCTTCTTCATGTACTTGTCGGCGTAAACCGGCGCGATGCCGCGGCGGGTAGAGCCGAACCTGGCGTCGCCGAGTCTGTCCTCCTCAAGGCAGTCGAGCTGCTTGTGGTAGGGCATGCAGATGGTGGCGCGGTCGGAGATTTTGAGGTGATCGGGAGTGATGCTGATGCCGGCCTCTCTCAGCTTGGCAACCTCTCCTGTCAGGTGCTCAAGGTCGATGACCATGCCGGAACCCATGATATTGACTGTCTCGTCACGCAGAATGCCGGAAGGCAGCAGATTGAGTATGAACTCGCCGCGGTCGTTGACCACGGTGTGTCCGGCGTTGTTGCCGCCCTGATAGCGCATGACTATGTCATAACGTTCGGAGAGCAGATCGACCATGCGACCCTTGCCCTCGTCTCCCCAGTTGATTCCTACGATTGCAGTTAACATTTCTTTATCCTCTTCATTTGTATAGAATTACACTTTGATCTCAACGTTGAGCCCGAGCTCGTCGCGGTTGGCGGCAAGCATGGGACGGACGCATTCGTCGAGGTATTCCGTGGTCTGCTCGGCGGCGCGTCCGGTAAAGACGCTGTCCTCGATGACGCGGTCAAGCTCCTCACGGGTAAGGCCGAAGGCAGGGTCGGACACGATCTGCTCGAGCAGGTCGTTGTCGCCGCCCTCGAGCTTGATACGGCGCGCCGTGGCGACCGAATGACGGCGGATGGCCTCGTGCAGCGCCTGTCTGTCGCCGCCCTTCGCGACGCAGTACATAAGTATATTTTCCGTTGCCATGAAAGGCATTTCCTCGTCGAGGTGACGCTTCATCATGTTGGGGTAAAGCGTGCCGTTAGAGATGACGTTTATATAGAGTGACAGAATGGCGTCGGTCGCGAGGAAGGCCTCGGGAATGGAGATGCGGCGGTTGGCCGAATCGTCGAGCGTGCGCTCAAACCACTGCGTGGCGGCCGTGATGGCGGGGTTGACGACGTCAAGCATGACGTAGCGCGAGAGCGACGCTATGCGCTCGCTGCGCATGGGGTTGCGCTTGTAGGCCATGGCCGACGACCCGACCTGTCCGGGCTCGAACGGCTCGTCGAACTCCTTGAGGTGGGACAGCAGGCGTATGTCGTTGGAAAACTTGGCCGCGCTCTGCGCGATGCCGCTGAGCACCGACAGCACGTTGTAGTCGACCTTGCGCGAATACGTCTGTCCCGAAACGGGGACGCAGCCGGGGAAGCCCATCTTCTCTGCGATAAGGCTGTCCAGCTTTTTGACCTTGGCGTGGTCTCCGCCGAACAGCTCAAGGAAGCTGGCCGCGGTGCCCGTCGTGCCCTTGCAGCCGAGCAGGCGCAGGCTTCCGAGCTCGAAATCAAGTCTCTCGAGATCGGACATAAGATCGGAAATCCACAGTGTGGCGCGCTTGCCGGCTGTCGTCGGCTGGGCGGCCTGGAAGTGGGTGTAGGCCAGAGTGGGCGTGTTTCTGTACTTCCCGGCAAAGTCCGCGAGCGCTGCGACGCAGTTTATCAGCTTGCGCCGTATTATGTGAAGCGCGTCGCGCATGACGATGATGTCGGTGTTGTCGCCGACGTAGCAGGACGTCGCGCCGAGGTGGATTATGCCGCCCGCAGTGGGGCAGGCGTCGGCGTAGGTGCGGATGTGCGCCATGACGTCGTGCCGCAGCGCCGACTCATATGCGGCGGCCTTCTGGTAGTCTATGTCCTCGGCGTGTGCGCGAAGCTCGGCGATCTGCGCCTCGGTGATGTCGAGTCCCAGCTCACGCTCGGCCTCGGCAAGCGCTATCCACAGCCGGCGCCAGGTGCGGAACTTGACGTCTGCCGAGTAGACATGCTTCATTTCATCGCTCGCATAGCGGACGCACAGCGGGTTTTCATAAATATCGTTGCTCATCTGCTTCTCCTCAGTGACGGCGTTTTGTTTCGAGGAAGTCGGCAATACGCTTTATTGCTTCCTCCAGCTTGACAACATCGGGCAGGTAAACGATGCGGAAATGGTCGGAGCGCGGCCAGTTGAAGCCGGTTCCGCGCGTGATAAGCACCTTCTTCTCACGCAGAAGTTCGAGCGCAAACTGCTGATCGTCGCCGATGTCGTAGTAATCGGGGTCGATGCGGGGGAAGATGTAGAAGGCGGCGTCGGGGCGCACGGCCGTGATGCCGGGGATGTCGTTGAGCGCCTTGACGATGAACTCGCGCTGGTCGTATATACGTCCGCCCGGCTTGAGGTACTCGTCGCAGGACTGATAGCCGCCGAGCGCCGTCTGAATGATGCTCTGTCCGGGGACGTTGGAGCACAGGCGCATTTTGGCCAGCAGGTTGAGCCCCTGAATGTAGCCCTTCGCGTGGCTCTTGTCGCCTGCGAGGCACATCCAGCCGCAGCGGAAGCCCGCGACGCGGTGCGATTTTGACAGTCCGTTAAAGCTGACGGTGAGCAGGTCAGGCGCAAGAGACGCAAGCGCGATGTGCTCGAGCCCGTCCATCACGAGGCGGTCGTATATCTCGTCGGCGAACAGGATAAGCCCGTTCTCACGCGCGATGCTGACGATGCCCTCGAGCGTCTCGCGAGAATACAGCACACCGGTCGGGTTATTGGGGTTGATGACGACGATGCCCTTGGTGTTCGGCGTGACCTTGGCGCGGATGTCGTCGAGGTCGGGGTTCCAGTGGTTGGACTCGTCGCACATATAGTGCACAGGCGTGCCGCCCGCAAGCGAGACGGACGCCGTCCAGAGCGAATAGTCGGGCGCGGGAACCAGAATCTCGTCGCCGAGGTCGAGCAGCCCCTGCATGGACATGGTGATAAGCTCGCTGACGCCATTTCCGGTAAATATATCGTCGATGCCGACGTTAGGTATCTTTTTGAGCTGGCAATACTGCATTATCGCCTTGCGCGCCGAGAACATGCCGCGCGAGTCCGAGTAGCCCTCGGAGGACTTTAAGTTGTATATCATATCGACGATAATCTCGTCGGGAGCCATAAGGCCGTGTGGGGCGGGGTTGCCGATATTGAGCTTTATAAGGTCGATACCGTTGGCCTCCATACGCAGAGCCTCGTCATATTCCTTGCCGCGTATTCCGTAGCTGACACGCTCCAGCTTTGATGATTGATCGAATTCTCTCATGATAAATCTCGCTTTGGTTTTGTGTTTATGCCCATTGATGGACATTTATAATTAAGTATATCACAATCGCGTCGTTTTTTCAATGGTTACGGTGAAATTTGTTTGAACAGTGTTGTAGTGTTACAATAGATGTGAGACTGAAAAATAAAAAAGATATAGAAAAAGTGA
>CAVIBA010000036.1:3328-14918 GCA_963640785.1 Bulleidia sp. | reverse complement strand
ACTTTTTGGTCTCACATCTATTGTAACACTACAGTCTTATTCGGGATATTTTTGCCGCGGTTATTGACAGCGGGCGAAAGTTGAGATATAATATAGGAAAATAATTCATTGTCGGAGGCAATAAAATGAGCAGATTTGAAGACATCCGCTCCGCGGCGGACAAAAGAATTCTTCTTGCGGCGCATCGCGGCGTTTCGGGCGGCAATATTCCGTGCAACACCATAGCGTCCTTTGAAATAGCTCTGCGCCAGGGTGCAGATATTATGGAGCTCGACGTTCAGCGCTCGGCTGACGGTCAGCTGTTTGTTTTCCATGAGGGCAAGGAGGATCCGCACCTCAATGCCTACAAAAACTACATCAAAGAGAACACCGCGGAGGCTATCCGCTATCAGAGATACGTCAACATTGATAACGACGCAACGCAGTTCGGCGTAAATACGCTGGACGAGGTGCTCGAATTCCTCAAGGACAAGTGCTACATAAACCTCGATCACTGCTGGAACTTCTTCCCCGAGGCCGTGGCCTGCGTCCGCAGACACAAAATGGAGGAGCAGATTATCCTCAAGAGCGGCCCGAAGAAGCAGTTCTTTGATGCAATCGCCGAGTGTGCGCCTGACATCATTTACATGCCAATCGTCAACATGAAGGACGAGTGCTTCGACCTGCTCAATTCCATGAACATCAACTTTGCGGGCAGCGAGGTTGTGTTCAACTCCATGGAGAGCGAGCTCGCGTCGCCCGCTTACATCGAGAAGATGCACAAGGCCGGCAAGGTGCTGTGGGCAAACGCGATTATCTATCGCTACACCGTCCAGCTGTCCGCCGGAATGAGCGACGACACCTCGCTGACCGGCGATCCCGCCGACGGCTGGGGCAAGCTCGCTGATCTCGGCTACGACATCATCCAGACCGACTGGATGGGCATGTGCCGCGAATACCTGTTAAATTCAGGCAAGATCTACAAGAAATAATCCTTCAGCTCGGGAGGCGCTTGTATGGGACTTTTCTACCGCCGTCCGGCGGCCGGAGTCTTTGCCGCCTTCATAGCATCAGCCCTTGTCGGATTTTATATCAGCGGTGCCGCAAAGCTCGCGGCGGTGACAGTTATTGTTGCCGCCGCCGCTTTTGCGGCACTTTTGCTTTTGAAGCATCACCGCCGCGGAGCCGCGGCCATGACGGCGGCGATAGCGGCGGCCGTCTCGCTGGCGCTGCTTTTGCAGGGCGTCTACTTTGATATGATTTACAGGCGTGCCGCCGAATATACGGGTGAGGAGGTCAATGTGCGCACGAATGTCATATCACAGGATTATATAAATGCATATTCGTCAGGCTATATTATTCGCATACGTGATATAAACGGACGTCCCTGCAACATAAAAGCGCGGTTGGAGTGCGAGTACATAAGCGAGGTTCAGCCGGGCTACGGCATCACTCTCAGGGCTACGGCGCAGTCGCTCGGCGACAACTGGAGCGATGGCGTCTGGCGTTACAGCGACCTCTCCGACGGGCTCATGCTGAAGCTGGTCTCGGATAGCGAGGACGACTACGAGGTCATGGACGAGCATGTTTTCGACCTTAGCCTGTGGCTCGGCGGGCTCAACCGCACGCTTGCTTCACGACTGCGCGGCGCTATGCCGGGGCAGTCCGGCGAGCTTACAGTGGCGCTGATACTCGGCGACCGCAGCGGGCTTTCGGCAACCTCGCGCCGTGATTTCAGCCGAAGCGGCGTTTCACACCTGCTGGCGCTCAGCGGGCTGCATATGACCGTCGTCATGGGGATTGTGGGGTGGATACTCAAAAAGTTCGGCGTTCCGAAGACGGTGCGGTGCGCACTTTTGCCGTTTGCGGCGATGGGCTACCTTGCGCTGACGGGGTTCGGCCTGTCCGCCTGCCGTGCGGCGGGTATGCTTTTTATGGTGTACCTCGCCTACTTTCTGTCGGCCCGTCCGGACGGAATAACCTCGCTGTTCGGCGCGGTCGCGCTGATAATGCTCGTGTCGCCCGCAAGCGTGATTGACATAGGACTGTGGCTCTCAATGCTGGCGACGCTCGGAATAATCCTCGGCCTGCCGCTGCTCGACGGACTCAAAAACCGCATCTTTCGCCGCACAAAGTCGCGCAAGGCGCGGCATGTGCTCGGGCGCATACTGAATCCGGTAATAAACTATCTGATGGTTCCGGTTGTCGGGACGCTGGCGGCGAACGCGGCGACCTGCCTTGTCGTTTGGCTTGCGTTCGGACGTATGTCGGTGTGGTCGGTGGTCACAAATCTGATATTGTCGCCGCTTGTGGGCACACTTTTATTGATTGGTGTGGTGGCATTGGCTTTTTTGTGGTGTCCGCCGGTGTGCGGGCTGCTAATGCGGATGTGCTCTGTCATCGCGGGGTTCATGCTTGGGGTGACGCACAGATTTGCCGTCATACCGGGCGGAGTCTTTTCGCTGAACTACGGCTTCGCGGGCGTCATAATCGTTTTGATGACGGCGGCGCTCCTTGTGCTTGCCGTGGTCAGACTGCGCCGCCGCGCGCTCGCCATGCTTCCGATTCCGGCGGCGATTCTGGCGTTCGCCGTCTCACTGGCGGTTTACAGCTCGCTTTACGCGGGGACTGCGGACGTCGGTTATCTGCGCACAGGCAAGAATGAGGTGCTTTTCGCCGTTGAGGGCGGCGATGCGGTCATAATCGACATGACCGACGGCGGCTACACCGGCATGTACAACGGCATGCGCGCGGCGGAAAAGCACGGCGCTGTCGACGTTTCGGCGCTTGTGCTGACGCACTATCACCAGCGGCACATCGCAAGTGTTTACCGCCTTTGCGGCGTCGAGCTTGTCGAGCGCATATATCTGCCGCGCCCGCTCGACGAGCGCGAGTACAATATAATGTGGAGCCTGGTCTACAACGCGGGCAAACAGGGCTGCGAGGTCGTTGTATACGACGCCGGCGAGCCCGCCGCGCTGACGGAGTCGCTCGGCATGACCGCCTATCGCGCCTACATAAAGCGCTCGACACACCCGACGCTTGCTCTAAGTCTCGAATGCGGCGGCGACCGGCTGACATACGTCGGCGCGTCTGTGCACGAGGGCGCGGCGTACGAGGCTGTCGCCGCGAAGGTGGGGGAGAGCGGCACGGTGATATTCGGCGCGCACGGGCCGGTGCTCAAGAGCCGGTTTGCGTACAGCTTTTCGGCGGCGCTCGACTGCGCGGTTTTCGCGACGGACGCCTGCGCCGCCTACTTCGACGTTGACGCGGCGGCGTTTCCCGAGCCCTCCGTCGGCGAGGCGACGCACTGGAGCGTAAGACTCGGCGCGCGGTCGGGAAAAGATTCCGCGCAGACAGAAACGACGCCTGACGCGGAGGCGTTCAGAGAAATTTCCGCCGAGTCCGGAGGTGAGGTATTTATGGAGACTTCCGGCGAGGCGTTCCGCGCGGAACTCGGGGCGCCTACCGCTTACGCACCAGACGTGCAAAGCCTGCGACGTCGCGGCGCTCAAATGCGTATAGCCCGCGTAGCAGGAGCAGGTAGAGAAGCGAGCAGCAGATGATAGCACATGTCAGCCCCGCGGCGGTGAATTCGGCGTCGCAGAGGGTTATGATGAGCCGCGTCAGGCATGTCGCGCCGAGAACGGCGAGAGCGGGCTTGCCGAACCAGTTCATAATGTCGGGGCGCACGCGGCCGACCGCTATCAGCCGACCGATGCTGAGCGCGAAGTTAAGCGTCTCGCCGAGATAAATGACGAGCACGTAGCCGTAAATGCCCATGCGCGGAAGCAGCAGCACCACGAGTATCACCGACAGCAGTGCGTCCGCGATGTTGACTATCATTGAATAAAACTGCTCGCCGATGCCCTTGAGCATGACGTCTGTCATGGTGTCAAGGTACATGACGGGGATGAGCGGGGTCATCATGGCGATGAAGGTTCCCGTGTCCGGCGAGGCGGGGTAGAGAAGCGCGCCGAGCGGTCGGGCAAAGCACAGCATGATTCCGCTCACCCCGAGCGAAAACATGCCCGAGAGGCGCAGCGTCGTGCGTATTATGCGCTGTGAGCACTCGACGTCGCCCTGACTGCGCGACTCGGCCAGCTCCGGCACGAGAAGTCCGGCGAACGACGTGATAAACAGTGCGGGAAACAGCACGACAGGCATAGCCATGCCGTGCAGCGAGCCGTACAGCGCAAGCGAGGTTGCCGCAGATGCGCCGTAACGCCGCAGACTGGCGGGAATCAGCGCGTGCTCAAGCGTCATAAGCCCCGAGCGCACGTACGAGCTGAAGGCGACGGGTAGAGATATTGCGAGCAGCGGGCGCAGCACCGGTGACGTCTGCATATATGGCGCATGCCGGTCGCGCCGCGAGCCGAAGACGTACAGTAGCGACAGCACGACAAACGAGCAAAGCTCGGCCGCGAGCGAGCCGAGCGCAAGCGCGACGCAGGCGTACTCGACGCCTGCGGGCAACAGCCGGGTCAGCAGTATTACGGTCAGAAAAATTCGGACGCCCTGCTCGAGAAACACGGTCAGCGAGTTTTTTATCACATGTCGCCGCGCCGTGAAATAGCCGTTGAGGCAGGACGACAGCGCGATGGGGGGCAGCGAGAAGGCGAGTATCGCCAGCGGACGCTGACAGCGAGCGTCACCAAGCCAGCGATAGGAGGCCATGCCCGACAGCGCGACAAGCGCTGTCGCGGCAATCGTGCTGAAGAGCAGCGCGTAGCCGAGACAGCAGCGCATTGTCCGTCGGCGGCGTACGGCGGCGTCGGCTCCGGCGGCCTCGGAGATAAGCCGGGTGGTGGCGAGATTTATGCCCGAGGTGGCGAGCGTCACGCCGAAGCCGTAGACGCTGCCGATCAGCGAGTATACGCCCATGGCCTCGGGGCCGATGCGGTTGGACAGGTAGACGCTGAAGTACATTCCGACCGTCCGCATGACAAGCGTTACGGACAGCAGAACGAAGGCGTTATATATAAATGTTCGGCTGTTTTTCATGGTGTTCTGACTCCTTGACGGTATATTCAACTTTATTCAGCCGGAGTCGGATGTAGAAGTACAATAAATCAAAGGTCATGATACGGAGGTTCAAAATGCACAGAATTTACTGCGGAGCAGACAGGCTCGGGACGATAGACAACGAATTGCGCGGCGCGCGGCTGGCGCTGCTTACAAACGCGTCGGGCATCGACCGCGAGGGTGTGCCGACGTACGAGAGGCTGGCGCGCGACTATAACCTCGGGCTGCTGCTCTCACCCGAGCACGGCATCAGAACCAATCTTCAGGACGGAGGCTGGGCTGACGACGCGCGCGACCCCGAGACGGGGGCGCGCATACTCTGCATGAAGTCCGGCGGCAACGAGGCGCTTGACGCCGCGCTCGCGGAGATCGACCTCGTGCTCTACGACATACAGGACGTCGGCGCGCGGTTCTACACCTATCTCTACAATCTCACCGAGCTCATGCGGCGCTGTGCCGCGGCAGACGTGCCGCTCGTGGTGCTCGACCGTCCCAACCCCGTCTCGGGTGCGGTGATGGGGCCGGTGCTCGACGAGGGAAGGTTTTCGTCGTTTATAGGCGAGTACGCCATACCGACGCGCTACGGGCTGACGGTCGGCGAGTTCGCAAGTTACATAAACGCGGAGTATTCGCTCGGCTGTACGGTTCGCGTGGTGCGGCTCGAGGGCTGGTCGCGCGGCCTTTACGCCGACGAGACCGACGGGCTGTGGGTCAATCCGTCGCCGAACATTCCGGGCGTCGGTACGGCGGTGAATTACCTCGGAACCTGCATTTTCGAGGCGACCAACATCTCGGAGGGACGGGGAACCACCCGGCCGTTCGATATGATAGGCGCGCCGTTTGTCGACTCGCGCCGGCTTTACGACGAGCTGTGCTCACAGCCGCACGACGGCGTGTTCTACCGCCGCACCTGCTTCACGCCGCAGTTCAACAAGCACGCCGGGCAGTGCTGTGAGGGCGTCGAGCTGCACATAACCGACCGCTCGGTCTACGACCCGATTGCCGCCGCGCTGCGCATACTGCGTCACATGCGGCGCTACCCCGAGTATACACAGCGCGACAACAGCCTCTGCCTGCGCTGGGGTACCGACTGGATACTCGGCGAGGCTGACCCCGAGGAGTATCGGTGTTTTTCTGCCGTCGAGTGCGGGCGATTTTGCGAGAGGTGCAGGCCGTACATTATGTATTGAGCAACCCGCGCACAGCGCACCTGTGCCATCGGAATCACGCGTTGAAGCATAAAAAGCGCTCCGATGGGAGCGCGAATGTCAAAAGCGAAGCCCGCACAGATGCGCGGGCTTCGCTTTTGATTTATTTGCTTTTATTTTCAAGCAGCTTCTGACGTCTGTCGATTTTGTCCTCGTGGACGTCTCCGGCTTTGATGAGCGAGATTTTTGTGAGCATCGGGCCGACAATCTCGTAGACCAGCACGCTGAACAGAATAATGTTGCGTATCAGACTGCCGCAGCTGCCGAGCTTCGATGCCGTCACGCACATACCGAGCGCGACGCCGGCCTGCGGGAACAGCGTGATTCCGAGATATTTCTTGACGTTGTCGTCCGTGTGGACGAGCGCGCAGGAGCTGTAAGCGCCGACGTATTTGCCAAGGCAGCGCGAGAGTATGTAGACAACGCCGATTCCGACCACTGCGAGGTCGGTGAAGACGTCAAGCTCGAGCTCGGCTCCGCTGAGCACGAAGAACAGCGCCAGCAGAGGTGCCGTCCACTTGTCGGAGCGCTCCATGAGGTCCTCGGAAAGCGGGCACATGTTGCAGAACACCGAACCGAGCATCATGCAGACAAGCAGCGACGAGAAGCCGATGTGCACGGGGCCTATGTCGAACTTCAGCATCGAAAGGCCGACGGTCATGAGCACAAATCCGATAATGAGCGAGGTGCGGTTGCGGTTGGAGTGGAAGAGGCGCTCAAGCAGCGTCAGCAGTGCGCCGAGAATTGCGCCCATGAGCAGGGAACCGACGATTTCGATCAGCGGCTCGAGAATTATCGAGAGCATGCTGACGCTTCCGCCAGCAATAGCCTCAGCAACGCCGAACGAGACCGCAAAAACGGCCAGTCCGACGGCGTCGTCAAGCGCGACGACGGGCAGCAGGATGTCTGTCAGCTTACCCTTGGCCTTGTACTGGCGGACGACCATCAGCGTGGCCGCAGGGGCTGTCGCCGCAGCGATGGCGCCCAGCGTTATTGCCGCCTCGACGGGCAGCTTGTCGCCGAGAAAAACGTGCAGAAGGAGCAGCGCGGCGTCAACCACGAGCGTGGTTACAAGCGCCTGAAGTATGCCGACGATGGTGGCCTGCTTTCCTGTCTCCCTGAGGTGCGAAAGACGGAACTCGTTGCCTATCGCGAATGCGATGAAGCCCAGCGCCACGTCGGAAATGAAGCCTATGTGCTCGATGGCCTCAAGCGAGGTGAAGCCGAGCCCTTCAATGCCAAGCTGACCGAGGCAGAACGGTCCGATTAGAACACCGGCGATAAGGTAGGCGGTCACGTCGGGCAGCTTGAAGATGTTTGTCACCCGCGTGAACAGCAGACCGAATATCAGCGCCAGCGCTATGGCAAGAAAATCAGTCATATTGAAATGCCTTTCATATAAAAATGGTTTATGCCGTTTTCACAGCATAAACCATAGTATACACTGCCGGGCGATGGTTGTCAAGCCACAAAAGTGTAGTATTTGCGTTGTCCGGAACGCTGTAAATTGTCTTGTTTCACAACAGCGCACGCGTCCGCGGACGCGCTTGTCACACCTCTATGCTCACGTACGACGCCTCGCCCGGCGTCTGTGCACAGCAGACGGCGGCGAGATGGCATGCGGGGTGTTCGGTGGGATGGCTCGTTGGCTGTCCCGTAGGTTGTCTCGCAGGCTGTCCATCGAAGGCGTATTCGCAAAAGAGGGGGATGGACGCGTTTCCCGCCCGCGCGAGCGTCGGCGGCTCGCCGACAAGCTCAAAGCTGTCGAGCGGGCAGCCGTCAATCCCTGTGCCGAGGTACTTGACATAGCTCTCCTTGAGCGTCCACAGCCGCGCGAATTCGCGCTCCGGGCCGGCAGCGGCAGTGATGCGCGCGTACTCCGCCGGTGTGAAGAATCTCCGCGCGACGCGCTCACCGCGCCGTGCGGACGACAACTCCTGAATGTCGCAGCCGACGGGCGAGTCGGCGACGGCGCACATGGCCATGCTTCCCGAATGTGACAGCGAGAAGTGCACGCCGGGGGCGTCGGGCAGATAGGGCTTGCCATGCTCGTTTACACTGACGCGCGCGGTGTGCGCGTCCAGCCCGAATGAATCAAATGCCGGAGCGAGAAGAAAACCGGCTCCGGCACTTAATATTTTTTGTTTGGTGATGTGTATGTGCCAGAGCTTGTCCTGCCGCCACCGGGGCAGAGAGGCGTAGAGCCTCTCTGCGGCCTCGGGGGTGAGTGCGGACACATCAGTTACGAAAACCTTTATCATTTGTTGTTTTTCTTTTCACCGTCGTCATCGTCGCGCTTGATGGCAAGCATCGCGATGCAGATGAGGCCTGCGATGTCGACGAAGACATGCGGGACGACCCACAGCGTCCAGAAGGGGAAGCGGCTGCCGCTCTCGCCGTCGCCGATTGTGAATGTGGTCTCGCCGCGGCCGTTGGGTATCTCGACAACCAGGGTGTGTTTGCCGGAGCCGATAGGAGCGGAGGGGCGGAGTTCAAGCTCGAGTCCATCGGACGAAAGCGTGTATTCATCGCGGGTGAGGGGACGGCCGTCTATGGTTATCAGCGTCACGTCGCCGAGGGGAGTGTCGCTGACGAAGGACGGGTTTTCGTCGTCCTTGTCGCCGTCCTTGCGGGAGATGTTGATGACCTTGCCTGTGCCGGGCGTTGTGCCGTCCGGTGTCGACGTGTCAGACGGGGAGGTCGTTCCGGAGCCGTCCGGTGAGGAGGTGTCGGACGGGGAGGTTGTTCCGCCGCCGGGATTGGTATCAGGGGGCGAGGTCGTGCCTGACGGATCTCTTGTGGTTTCGCCGCTGGGGTCTTTGGTTGTGCCGGACGGATCTTTTGTCGTTCCGGACGGATCCTTGGTTGTATCGCCGCCGGGTATGGTAGTATCTGACGAGCCGCCCGAGGAGGTGTCGTGCGACAGGCGCTCGGCAAGCACTTTGCCGCACACCGTGCAGACCTGCGGGGTCTCGTACGTTGCGGGAATGCCGGGAACGTGCGCTGCGGTGTCGGTTTTAATGCCGCACCGCGTGCAGACGTGCCAGTGCTCGGTGTCGCTTACCTGCCATGCGCTCCACGAGTGACCGAGCTTGGTGCCCGCCTCGGTGACGGTGTCCTTGTAGCCGCAGAGCGAGCAGGTGCGGGTTTTGGTCCCGTCCGCCGTGCAGGAGGCGTCGTTGTTGGACTTGTATTCCGAATATACGTGCGTGCAGTGGTAGCCGCACACGGTGCAGTCACCAGCGGCGTTGCAGGTGTGATTTGCAATGTCGAACTGCTCTCCGCAGGCGCAGACGTGCCAGTGCTGTGTCGCGTTGGTCTTCCAGCGGGCGGAGGGGACGTGCTTGACGGTGATCGTGACGGCGTTCGAGGTGGTCGTTCCTGCGTGGTTGGTGGCGTAGTAGACGAGAGACGCACCGTTGTAGGAGCATTCAAGCAACTGGGTGAGATCAAAAGAAACGAAATCAGCGGTCCCGACGGGCTTTATTTTCCATCCCTGTGATGTGACGACGGTGCCGTATGTCTTGACGGTGGGGGCGGTGAGGCTCAGCGCGTTGCCGCGGTCAATGGCGGCGGGCGTTGCCAGCGGGCCGACCTCGGGTGGCAGGGAGGTGTCGATGACGTAGAGTGTGAAGGATGGGTCTGCGGCGGTGTCGTCATAGTCGAGCGCGACGGCGTACTCACCGAGCGCGAGCGACTTCAGCGTGTTGACCGGGAAGGTGACTTTATTGTCCGAGATGGTGAAGTCGGTGCCGAGCGTTAGCGTGCGGCTGCCGCACTTGATTTTGCCGGTGAAGGTGTAGTCGCCGTCGTTTTTGGTCAGCGAGACGGCGGCAGGCGACGCCTTATCGAACTGAAGCGTTGCGTGGCTGAGCTTGGGATTTACGGGCGTGCGTATCTCGATGTCGATGCTTGCGGTCGCGTTGGCCGTGGCCGAGTCGGCGACGGCGAATGTGTATCGGTAGGTGCCGGGCTGCGAGGTGGGAACCTTGTAGGATGACGACGTTGCGCCGGTGATGGCCTTGTTGTTGATGCTCCACTGGTAGTTGGAATACTCAGGCGTTCCGCCGCTGACGGTTGCCGTAAGCAGTACAGTGCGGCCGGTCGGGATGGAGAGTCGCGTCACGGACGATTCCGCAAGGTTGGTCGAGAAATCGATTTTGATGGGGGGATTGACCTTGAGCGTCAGCGCCTTGGTGTTGGTCTGGCCGTTAGCCTCGAGCTTGACCGTGAAGTTGAAGGTTCCGGCAACTGTCGGTGCGCCGTAGATCAAACCGGAGTCGGCGTCGAGCGTAAGACCGTTCGGCAGGCGACCGGTGGAAATGCTCCACTTGTGCGTGGAGGCCTTGCTGTCGGCCTTCAGCTGGAACGAGTAGTTGACGCCCTGAGTGGTTTCTGGAAGAGCCGTGGTGATGATGTAAGGGTCGGGGTAAACCAGCAGCGAGACGCTCGAGAAGCGGCTTGCCGTGTCCCCGGCTGATGTGCATTTTTCGGAGAAGAACAGCAGGTTATACGGTGTGCTGACCGAGAGCGAGGGGAGCGTCATGTCGACGTAGCCCGAGCTGTCGGACGCGGAGGATATGCTCCTGAGCTTGCCGTAATAGAGCACCTTGTCGGTCTTATCCGTTATGAGGACGGAGAGGTATTCGCCCGAGCCCGCGGAGGCGCCGGCGTAGTTGAAACGCAGCGTTCCGCCCGTGACGGTGGACGCCGAGGTTTCGTATATGACGAAGCTGCGTGAGGAGTCTATTGTTGTATCTGCGTAGCTGCCGTCGCCCGAGCCCACGGATGTCAGCGAGCCGACGGACGTGCTTTTCGCACCGTCGAGCGAGCGGAACAGCACCTGTCCCGAGCCGAGAACCATCGACGGCTGCGCGGCCATGGCGGTAATTATACTGAGTGAGATCAGCGCGGTCATTGTGAGAAGCGTCATAATGATTGCGAGTATTTTTTTCTTCATTCTTGTGTTTTGAACCTCCGGGAACTTATGTTGAGGGTATCGCGCCTGTGGACAGGCGCGGTAATAATAATATGTTTTTTGCGAGCGGACTTCGGCCAATTCGCTGAATACTATTATATACCTGACTTGGGCAAAAAGCAATAGGTTTTGTGCCAGCAGGCGCTAAATTTACAAATCGTACACAATATATTGTGCTAATTAAGCGAATTCAGGAACAAATCGCCGATTTTTGAGGAAACAACTCACAAAATCGGTTGACACCGCGTGTGCGCTATGGTATAATCATTTTTAAGGTAAGTCGGCTTATTTTGTGACTGCCACGGCGGCGCTGTTCCGGAAAACGAGTGTTCAAAGGACGGCGCGCATCATAATCGACAACAATTACGACGCTTATAAGCCGAATTTATCTCCACGTGAC